>JAJYBT010000087.1 GCA_021778875.1 Acidobacteriota bacterium
CAGAGGACAAGCAACGCAATGGTAGCAGCCTGGCGCATGACATCCCTGTCAATCGGATTGGGGGCCGCGGTTCGCTTCGACGGCGGTCGAACTCCGCATGGCCCGGCATGGACGCGAGGGCGAGGGCCGGGCCTCTCCCCCGTACAAGCTATTCTCCTCGGGACGGGGAGTATCCTCGGATCGCTCGACCTCGTCAACACGAAACGGTCTCAGCGCATGCCACAAAGCCAGGGGCCTCGGCCACCCAGGGCGTCGCGGTCAATACACGGGGCCGGGGATCATCGAGGGCCAGTCGCCCGACCGGAGCGCATCGACAGTAGGCCCAGGCCAGGGAATGTACTCACCCCTGCTGTGTCGACCAGGATAAGCATTGTTCGACGACGAACGACGGCCCGGATATCGGCGGAAGACGGGAGCGCGAGGTGGTTCGGGCTGCGGCAGCCCGAGCATGTTGAAAAAGTTGTCGTTCTGATCGCCCCACTCGGCACGCATCGGACCCCACTTGTGCCAGCTTGAAGCTACGAATCCCAGAATCGCCAGCAAAATCAGAACGCCGACAAATCCGCTGCTGCGGCGCACTGGAGTCGGGCGGCGCAAATCAAGAGCCCACTCGCCCAGCAGGGCTAGCCCCGCGCCGATCATCAACAGCGGCCACCAGTGCCCGTACCATGACCAGAAGTTCGCCGGAGCGATCCGCCCGCTGTAAAGCAGCAGGCCCACTACGCCCACCGCCACCAGAATGATCGGGCCCACAATCGAAGGAACCCGCGGCCCGTAGGCGCCTGCATAGCTCGCCTTCATCGCGTGCTGCTGGGCCTTCCAGGCATCGCGCTGCGCGCGCCAGGCAGCCTTTTGCTGTTCCCGGTATATCCGCCATTGCATGCGCGGGTCGTAGGGCGGCGGTCCGCCGCCCGGAGGCGTAAATGGAGGTACGCTGCTCATGACTGGTCTCCCTCCGGGCCCCGGCCGAAGTCCTGTGGCGGAACAGAAACGTTGGTCGCCTCCGCTTGCGGCGGAGTCTGTGGCACAGCCGTCCCGGCATACTGCGACGCAGTGCCCACATACGGTCCGGGATAGGCGCCCTTCAGCAGAGGCTCATCGTCCGCCGCTGCAAGCGCCGCCCGCTCCGCCAGCTTCAGCACTCCGATAAGAATCAGCAGCAGCGGTACGAAGATGTTCCAGTTCACCAGGCCCGCCTGATGCAGCAGGGCCACGCTGCCCAGCAGAAGAAGAATGGCCGGACCCATCAGACGGCGAATCAGAATATAGCGGTTCATTGTGCGCCTCCTTTTCTTGCATCGCCCATGCGGCGCATGATCAGCCAGACGCCGACTGCGATCAACACCAGCGGCCACAGAAAGTGGAAGAACCGGTCCACCTCAAAGCCCATCTGGTTCAGCAGCAGCAGCACTCCGAACCCAATCAGGATCATCGCCCCAATCGGCTCCCTGCGCCGCCAGGATACCGGCGGCACCGGAGGCATCGGCGGAGCAGGCGGCACCGGCGGAGCGCCCGGTTCCCCATATCCGCCCTGCGTAAACGATTGCTGCGGCCCCCCGTAAGGCGCCTGATACGGACCCGCGTAAGGTGTCTGGTAGCCTCCTGCCGCCGGCCCCTGCCCCGGTCCAGGCTGCATCGGATTCACCGGCACGGCGGGCGGCTGGCCCGCATGATGCGAGCGCCCGCTCACATTCAGCCAGTTGCCCACCTCGTTCAACCCCAGCGGATCAGGCAACGGCAATCCATCCCGCCGCGCAACCGCCGTATGGTATGCCTCAAATGACTGGTAAAGAACCCACGCCGCGATGAAGATGCCAAAGATCCCGAAGTGGGTGGTCATGTTGATCAGCAACGCAAAGATCACCACGTGAATCAGACCCTTGAAAAACTGGCCGTTGAACATCGCGCCCACGCCGGGAATCAGGCCAAGCACCGCCGCCGCCACAGGATTGGGTCCGCCTGGCGGGGGCGGGACAAACGCCTGCTGCATGTTCTGCCAGGCTGCAAGGCAGGTTTCGCACATCACCTGCCCGCCTTCCATCCTGCGAGCGCAGGCCTCGCAGAGCGCCTTGCCGCAGTTCTGGCAAAACGCCGTCGCATTCACACCACTGTGATTTACGCAGTCCATTCTGTGCTCCTTTCCCGTAGTGCTGCAGCGGAGCCGCCGGAATGCGCGGGCTGGGCCTTAACCGTAAGGGATGCTTCCAGATAGTCAAGGGAGTCATCCGTCAATGGCGCCCCCGACTGTTGCGGAGGAGCCGCGCGGGACCCTCCATCCTTGCCTGTTGGATTCTTCTTTGACTCCCCCGGCTGAGCCGCCTGCGGGTCATTCTGCTGCTGGTTGGTGTCCGTTCCTTCGCCCTGCGAGGTGCGCCGAAGCTCGCGCATCCGCGACTCAACCTCATACACCAGCCGCAGGTGGTCGTAATAGCGAATAATCGGCGTCGAGGCCACCGTCAGTTGCCGCTCCATATATGAGCGCAACGCGCTCGGCCGCAGGTTCGACATCCGCATATCCGTCAGCCGAACACCCGTCAAATTCAGCGTCAAAGCAATGGAAAAGAACGCCATCGCCGCCGTCATCATCAGCCGTGGCTCGGCAAAACGGCGAATCCGCCCCGTTATCCCCGGCCGGTGCCATGCCGGAGGCATCGGCAGCACGTTGCTGCCCGCCGTCGCAAGGCTCTGGCTTGCTTCATGGCCCGGGCCCGTCCTGGCAAGTATCTTGTCCAGCAGCCCCTCGGGAACCTCAGGCTCGGGCGAGAGAAACTCCAGCCACTCACGCCCGCGCCGCGCTTCCTCAAACAAGGCCGTGCAAGCCGGACAGGAAGCCATGTGCGCCGTGAACTTCGCCTCGTCCTCGGGCCGCAGCAACCCGTCCAATGCATCTGCCAGCAAAGTCTCCCACTGGCCGCATGCCGGCGAATTCGGAATGTGCGCGCGGTCTGCCATGTTTACATCACCTCTCGTTTATTACGTTCCAGAAGGCGCGCCAGTTCCGCGCGCCCCCTGCTGATGCGGGATTTCACTGTCCCTTCGGGGATGCCCAGCACCTGGGCAATCTCCTTGTAATCCAAATCCTGCAGATCGCGCAGTATCACCGCCTCGCGCAGCTCCACTGACACGCGTGCCAGCGCGCCCTGCACCATCTTCGCCAGCTCCTTCTGGGCAGCGGACGCGTGCGGCGACGGAGTGTTCGAAATCAGCCGGTCCACCGGCCGCAACTCGTCCGTCTCGTCCCAGCCGTCGTCCAGTGACCCCGTGGCGCGCTGGTTCCGGGTGCGCCGGAAGTTGTCCACCAGCAGGTTGCGGGTCATTGTCATGATCCACACCTGCAGGCTCCCGCGCCCCATGTCAAAACTGGAAAGATTGGAATAAATCTTCAGAAAAACATCCTGGGTCAGGTCCTCCGCATCCGCCGCGTTCCCCGTAAAGCGGTAGCAGAGCCCATAGACACGCCGGTGGTGCGTGCGGACCAGTTCGGCCCATGCGCCGGAATCCCCGTCCATGCAGCGGCGGACGACTTGGGACCAGTCGATCTCCAGTGGTCTCACCCCCTCGCGCACCGCGCAAGCCCCCTGCGCCACCCCAGGCGAACCTGTCAGATTCCCCGTCACCGGCGGCGGACCACCAGCCTCGCCCAGCCGATCATGCCTCCGCGAGGGACGGGCCGGCGTCGCCAACCCCAACACGCTCCAGCTTAATGTACCTGCGCATTGCATAGGGGTTCTTACGAACATTTTGTTGGATTTGTTCCGCAAACCGTCAATCAGTTCCGCTCCCCCTGCGCGGAACCAACCACGTGCCAAGATTTCAATAGCTTGATACTTAGGGAAGGCACGGAAGGGCAATCTGATTAATTCAAATGGCAGCAGAGGCTCGACGAAAAGTCAAACGACATTCAGATCGACGTTGAACGCTCATTCTCTGGCCCGATCGCCATTCGACTCAAAGTGCCGGAGTGAAAATTCCACTTCCCTGGCGCGTTCTGGGCACACTCAAAAGAGTTGGGCCTGATGCCGTTGAGTATGCGCTGGCATTAACGTTGCGCAGTAGTCAGATTCCTGAACGGGAGCAACGCGAACTGCTCGAAGGATAGTGCGCCCTGACGACGCTGCACCTGTCCTCGGGCAAGACTTTCTGTTCCCTTCTGGTGTATCTCCGCCCCTCTGGAGATTACGAGCCGATCGCCCAGACTTCTCACTTGCCGTCCAGTCCAGCGATCAACTAACGATTGGCCGCCTGAGTATCCAGGCAACTTCTCTGCAACCTACTGTTTACCCATTTGAGCCTGGATCTGCTTGTAACCTGCCGGCACCTCGAAGTGTGATGCGTCGATTGGGGCCGAAGAGAAGTTGGACGAAGTGGTCTGGGACTCCATGAGAACCGCGCTTGTGGGCGGGGGCGCATTCGAATTTTGAGCGGCCGGCGGCGGGTCGTTCTGTTTCTTGTGGCCAAAGCCTCCGAAGCCACCAAAGCCAAGATGGCTGGTCAGCGCGGACGCCGCGCTCTGCTTGGCTATTTCGCGTCCACTGGGCATGGCGGGTGAAGAGTCGGCTGGCAGAGGAGCTTCAGAGGCCGCGGGCAACGGCTTTCCATCCGTGGTCATACCCATGCGCATCACCTGCATCACGGGCACTCCCTGGATCTTCTGCATCTCTTTGGCCATATCGTCAAGGGCCTGATTGGCGCCTGGCTTCTGGGCGAAAAGCTTCTTCATGTCCAATCCGCTCCCGGAAGTCACCGCCCCCATCTTCGCGGCCAGGCGCATGGAGAATTCGCGCATCTGTGCGTAGCCGGGAATCTCTGGCACGAGCCACATGTCATTGGTGATGGCCATCGCCCCAGTCTGCTTCGTATTCTGGTCGGTGGCGTTCATCACCATCGTCAAAATGGCTTCATTGGCTGCGAGGCCGCTGACCTGCTTCTCCGCGCTGGTCTTGCGCACGTGAACGTCAAAGCTCATCTTCACGTTGTCGGGATTGGGATTGGAAGCCGCCGGACCCGCTGGATGCTCAGCCTGCTTCTTTTCCATCTCCTGCTCGGCCTTCGCCAGCTGCTCCTTCATCTGCTGAAAAGTCACGACGGTGTACGTCCGCTTGACGGTGTCAATCTGGGTGATGGTTTCATTGTCGAGGTCGATGATCTCGATATTTTCCGGGGAGACATTGGCCATGCGGTTGTCTTTCAGATAGACAGTCGAGACGATAGGTTCACCCGCCTTGCGAGCCTGTGAGCTGAAGGCGCCGGCCATTTTCATCATGCTGAGCATGGAGCCGCCCGTGATCTGGGTGGTCTGCTGGTAACTGAAGTCCGCGAAAAGGGCGGCCGGCATGGCCAGGACACACACCAGAAGAGTCAACTTCTGAACCTGAACGATTCGCATAAGACACCTCCTGATCGGGAACGGCACAGGGAAAGACAGCTGGTGCGGAGAGGAAGGCATTCGACGACCGCCTCGGAGTATAACCGCACCCGTGGTCAGGGTCAATCGAACTCTTCGCAGGCTATCGGGTCCGTTTGAAAGGTACAGCATTCAGCTTGAACGGTACGGACTTCAGCTTGAACGGTACCGGCCTCAGGTACCGTCTTCACAGGCTTCGGAAAAACTCGCCGCTGGCAATGTCTCGTGTCAGTCGTGCCGTAAGTGGCTTAAAATCAGCCCGGCCTTCAGGCCTGCGCTAATGGGCGTGCCTGGCGCCGTAGTCGAAGGTAAACGTCATGAGGTAGCTATTGCTATGAGTGCCAAAGATATTTCCGGTGCGTCCCCGGCCCATGTTGTTGACATAGGCGGTGTCCAGCTTGAGTCGTTTGTACTTGAGCGATAGCCCGGCCGTGGGAGAGGTTTCGTCCAGGCCGAAACGCAGGGCCAGGTGCTTGTCCGGCAGATCCTGCTCGAATCCGAGATTGGGATGATAGAAGTGACCGTGCGTCGCCGCCTGCGCATTACTGCGAATGAGGCTGGTGCCGCCCATATCCACCCATGCACCTTTCCACGGCGCGATGGAAGTGCCCAGCCGGAACTCCGTGCTGCGAATTTCGCCATGCGTGGTACCCGCGGGATCGGTTCGGTATTCCATGTCGTTATTCACCATCTCCCGCGCGCCGAACAAGAGCCTCTTGTTTGCCTGCCAGGCCAGGCCCAGCCCGCCGGAGGGGCGCCACCGGGATTCGTAGTGAATATTGTTGCCGGGGATTGCATCGGCGATGGCGTCGAACGCGGAGGTCTCATGCGACAACAGAATGCCGACCGAAACGCCCTTTCCCAGGGGCATGGCAATCTTGCCAAAGATGCCCACGTCGGAGCCGTTGCCCGTAATCGGGATCGAATCGTGCCCGAGACCTGGAGATTGGACATTCAAATGAATGCCGTTACCGTTTTGAGCCATGGTAATGGCATAAAAAGTAAGGCGGCGCCAGGTGGCTGGCGAGGTCATACCGCCGGCCTCGAAATGGAACTCATTCCCGTTGGTAAATTGCGTTTCGCCGTAATCGGCCAGCGCTCCGTCTGCCTCTCGCCACAACAGACCGTAGTTGCCCCAGGTGGCTCCGTCGCCGCCGAAGCCGATGGCCCGAACCCCCTTTTTAATCTGGCTGGATGAAAACTCGCGCATCGAGATCTCCGGCGACTGGGCTCGCGCGGGATTCGAGATGCCGCCAACAATTGTCGCAATCATGACGAATGCCAGTGCAAAGAGCCATGCACGCGCCGGCTCCTTTGCTCCTGGATGGAGCGAATACTCTTTGCTTTTCATTTCCTGAACTTCCTGAGGCTATTGCGTGGTGATCGGCAGACCGGTGCGCTCCGCCAATGTTTGACAGTGCTATCAGGCAGCCTGAGTCTCAGGGCTGATGCGCGGTCCTGCGTTCGATTAGATAGAAGAGCGCGAGCGCGCCAACCGCGAGCGCCGCAAACCACAGTGCGTCGGGAATGCCAGTAATCTCGGGCAACCGGACCCTCCCGAAAGCCCAGACGGTGAGAATGTGCGCCTTGAGCCAATCGAAAGAAAGCGCGTAGAAAATGGCCCCTGCCACCATGCCGACAGCCCCCACGAGGGCATGCACGCTGCCCGTGGCCAGCGCCGCCAGGCCAGTGCCGGGGCAATAGCCATAGAGGACCATTCCAGTTCCAAACAGCGCCGCGCCCAGCACAACGCCCAGCATATTGGCATCCTTGACGGCATAGTGCGCATAGCCCGAATGCACAAGAACCAGAACTCCGACGCCGCCGACGACGATCGCCGTGAACATCACCTTGAGCACAGTGAAATCGCGCAGCCTGAATTGGTCGCCGACGACATTGCAGTCGGTCACCTTTCCGCGGTGCAGAAGCCAGCCGAAGGCGAAACCGACAGCAAGAGCAAGAAGCAGGGGAGCGGAGCCGGTAAGAGTCATGCCCGGCCGCATTTCCCGGTGCCGTAGACGAGGGCTGAAATCGCCAGGCCGCTGGCAAACATGACAATCAGGAAGACCCAGCTTGAGAGCGCCAGTTGCAGGCCGCCGGAGATGGCGTGGCCGCTGGTGCAGCCGCCCGCCAGGCGCGCACCGTACATCAGGATTGCGCCGCCGAAAAAGGCCACCGCGAATCGCCTGGCCACCGAGTCGCCAAACCGCTCCCGCCAGTTACTGTGCATGGTCTCGATACGCAAGCTGCCCGTAAACAGGGCCGAGAAGAACGAGCCCAGCATCAGGCCGCCAAGAAAGACCACGCCATAGTCGACACTGAGCGGCATGGTCTTCCAG
>JAJYBT010000088.1 GCA_021778875.1 Acidobacteriota bacterium
CCAGCAGAGCCAGATCCAGCACTGGCGCCAGCGTTGTGTTGAATCCAAATGCCTGCACGCCGCGCGCAATCAAATCGCCGTGTTCCCGCGCCAGCCCGGGTTTTGCAAGTTGTCGTGCAACGCGAGCCACATCCATCGCGCTGGGCATGGGCGCCAGCGCATCGCGAAGACGGTCCACTGTGCCGCCCTCCACATCCACGCAGCGAAAACTCCGCTTCGCACACAGCGCCGTAGCCTCGTGCAGCAGTGCGCGCGTCTGTTGCGCGTCGGCGATGTTGCGCTTGAAGAGAATGATGCCGCCCGGCCTCACCAGCCTCAGCCAGGCACGCTCCATCGGTGTAAGCTCCGTGCCGCTCAGGCCCACAACCAGCAGGCTGCCCACCACCCTGCGCAACGTCGCCGTCATGCCTTCTCCCTCAGTTCCTGTTGCAGTTCCTCCAGCAGATTCAAGGCCTGCAACGGCGTAAGTGCATTCACATCCACTGCTTCGATCCGGTCCACAATTCGCTGCGACAGTGGCGTAAAGATCGTCAGCTGCATCGGCTCTGGAGCGGTCTCCACCTGCACGCTCTGCCTTTCCTGCTTCTCGTGCTGGCGCAGCACATGGCGCGCACGCTCAATGACCGCATGCGGCAGTCCGGCCAGCTTGGCCACTTCAATGCCGTAGCTCTTGCTCGCGGCTCCGGGCTCAATCGAATGCAGAAACACAATGCCGTTGGCAGCTTCTTTTACGCCCACGCGCAAATTGCGCACGCGGGGCAACTTCTCGGCCAGCATGGTCAACTCATGATAGTGCGTGGCAAACAGTGCGCGCGCACCGGTCTCCGCATGCAGATACTCCACCGTGGCCCAGGCCAGGCTCAGCCCGTCAAAGGTCGCTGTACCGCGTCCCATCTCATCCAGCAGAATCAGCGACCGCTGCGTGGCTGTGTTCAGAATCGTTGCCGTCTCCGTCATCTCCACCATGAAGGTGGAGCGGCCGCGCGCCACGTTGTCGCTGGCTCCAATGCGTGTGTAGATGCGATCCACCAGCCCCAGCCGCAGGCTCTCGGCTGGAACAAAGCTGCCCATCTGCGCCATCACCACCAGCATGGCGACCTGACGCAGATAGGTGCTCTTTCCACCCATGTTCGGCCCGGTAATCAGCAGCAGGCTTGGCCCGTCCGCGCCGGCGTTCAAATACACATCGTTGGCGATGAAGCGTCCCTCGCGCGTCTCCTCCATCCACTGCTCAATCACCGGATGCCGCGCGGCCTTCGCCTCCAGTACAAGCTCCTCTGTTAATTGCGGACGCACGTAACTCCGGGCTACGGCTAGATGCGCAAAGCATGCCAGCAGGTCCGCTTCAGCCACCGTTGCGGACGAGCGCCGAATGCGTCCCGCAGCTTCCAGCACAACGCGGCGCAGTTCCGCGAAGATGCGCTTCTCAATCTCAATTGAGCGGTCGTGCGCCGTCAGAATCTTGCGTTCGTACTCCTTCAGTTCCGGCGTTGTAAACCGCTCCGCATTCACCAGCGTTTGCTTGCGCTCATAGTCCGCCGGAGCCAGCGCCAGGTTCGCCTTCGTAATCTCGATGTAATATCCAAACACGGAGTTATAGCGAACCTTCAGCGAACCAATCCCGGTCCGCGCCCGCTCACGCTCCTCAATCGCGACAATCTGCTGGCGTCCCGTCGACGAGATAGCCCGCAGATCATCCAGCTCCGCATCCACGCCCGCGGCAATCACGCCACCGTCGGCCAGCGTCAGCGGAGGCTCCTCCACAAGTGTCGCGGCAATACGCGCCGCAATATCCTCCAGCGTGTCCAGCCGTGCGCACAGCTCGCACCATAGCGCCGCCTGCATCTGCAGCAAAGCCGTTTTCAATCCCGGCAGCCGCGCCAGGCTCATGGCCAGCGCGCGCACATCGCGTGGTCCAGCGGAGTCCAGGCTCAGCCGTGCCAACAGGCGCTCCAGATCCAGAATGCCGCCGAACGCCCGTCGCATATCTTCGCGCTTCAGCAGGTCCGCCTGTGCTTCGGCCACGGCCTCATAGCGCGCCTCCAGCGCCGTCGTATCGGCCAGCGGACGCAGAATCGTTGCTCGCAACAGCCGCTTGCCCATTGGCGTCTCGCATGCATCCAGCGTGTGGAAGAGCGTGGCCCGCTGATCCTGCCCCGCGAACAGCGGCTCTACCAGTTCCAGGTTGCGCACCGTCACCTGGTCCAGCTCCAGCGCGTTCGAGTGCTCAACAAAGCGCAGCGAATCGATATGCAGAGCATCCTTCTTCTGCGTCGTGCGTACGTAGTGCAGCACCGCGCCCGCGGCAATTGCGGCCGGCGCATGGCCCGCCAGGCCAAAGCCCTCCAGCGAGCGCACATTCAGTTGCCGCTCCACCAGCGGAACCGCAAAGTCCCGTGTCCACACCCAGTCTTCCACGCGAGTGCGGGCGGCAATCCGCTCCAGTCCCGCAGGAGGCTCACTGCCGGCGGCCAGCAGCACTTCGCTCGGACTGGCCAGCAGCAGCGCATCCACCGCCTGCTGCCGTGCTGTCTCCCCGGCAAACTCGGCCACGCGAAACTCGCCCGTCGAAACATCCAGCAGCGCCACCGCGCACACCGGGTTCTTGCCCCGCGCTTTTTCAGGAACCGCCTGGTAGAACGCCGCCAGAAAATTGTTCTGCTCCTGCCCCAGTCCCGTGTCCAGCGCCGTTCCCGGCGTCAGCACGCGCGTCACCTCGCGCCGCACTATCTTCTTGGTTAGCTTCGGGTCCTCCATCTGATCACAGATGGCGATGCGATAGCCCCGCCGCAGCAGCTGCGTCAGGTAGCCATCCACCGAGTGGTACGGCACTCCGCACATCGGTACCTGCCGCTCGCGGTCGCGCGCCGTCAGCGTCAGTTGCAGTTCGCGGCTGGCCACCACCGCATCGTCATAGAACAGCTCATAGAAATCCCCCATGCGGAAGAACAGCAGCGCATCGGGATTCTCCCGCTTGGCCGCTGACCACTGGCGCATAAAAGGCGTTAACTCCGCTGACGACTTTTCCTGAGCAGCCGCCCGCAGAGCCATGGATTGGAGGTCGTCTTGGTTCACGCTGGATTCAAGACTATCGTGGCAGGTTGCGGGTCGGGTAGTCGCACCTGTGCAAGCCATGGGAATCTACTGCCGCACATCCGTTAGGATGGTCAGGTCACCGGACATCAGGAGGGAAGATGAAGCGTTTGCTCGCCATCGCAATCACGGTTGCCATGGTTCTTGCCGTGGGTACGGTACGGTCGCGGGCAGCCGGACCTCCCCGGCTGCCGAGCGCGAAAAAGTTCGATCGCCTTGCACAGGCCGCTCTTGCGGCCATGCAGAAGCGGGCCGCTGAGCTCAGTGTCTCTGGAGTCGCCGTGGTCGCGTACGCGCCGGGCGACACCATCACTGGCTGGACATCCCGGATGCTCGTGGTAGGCCGCATGCAGGATGCCTCCACCGCCACCAGCAAAGGCAACAACCTGCTCGGCATCGCCTACGCCAAGGCCAGCGAGATGGCCGCCACCCTGCAGAACAGCGGCACCGCCCAGCGGCCACCCATGACCGGCGAGTTCGGCTGGCAGGGAGGCGTGATCGGCCGGGGCAAAACCGGCTACATCATCGTCGCCTTCAGTGGCGGCAAATCCGAGGACGACGTGCAGGTCTCCCGCGCCGGTTTGGCCATGTTGCAGCCCGCCCTCTAACTGCATCGCAAACAGTGCATACCGCCCCGTGAAACGGAGCACGACCCAACCCCGGAAGATTTGGCCGGGAAGTGATTTACATCACAGTAAGCAAGTGCGTTACCCTTTAAGGTAGAGAACGAAATGCATCTTCTCTGGCTTCGAGTTGCGGCTATCCTTTATGCGACGGCAAGTGTCGCAGTCTTCCCGGCCGTGCTCTATAACAAGGAGCGCTGGCGCAGTATCTGCGTGCATCTGGCCGGGATTGGCTTTTTCTTCCACTTTGTGTCGGTCGTCGAGATGCTCGTCCAGGCGCATCGCTGGGTGCCGGTCGGCATTCGCGATGCCGAGTCCCTGATGGGTCTCGTGGTGGCGGCGATCTTCTTCCTCGTCTGGTGGCTCTATGGAGCCATCTCCCTTGGAATCTTCGCCTTACCGATCACCTTTTTCATCATCTTCGTCCCGTCTCTGGGCTTGGAGCACTACACCTTCCCCTCCCAGGGAGTTCGTACCAGCTGGCTTGTGGCGCACATTATGGCGCTGCTGGCGGCCTATGCCGCGCTGGGATTCAGCCTGCTGGCCTCCATCCTTTATCTGGTGCAGGAGCGCCGCCTCAAGTCCAAGCTCAAGGCCACCCAGTCCGTCTGGTGGGCGCCGCTGGACTGGGTTCCGCCGCTCGACACGCTGGAGCGCATCGCGCACGGAACGCTGCTCTTCGGCTTTCCCTGCATGACGGTCGGCCTGGTTATCGGCTCGGTGCTGGTGCAGGAGACCGACCTGGGCGCGGCCTACTTCCTTGATCCCAAGGTGCTTGCCTCCTTTGCCATGTGGGCCGTCTACGTCCTGCTCTTGTTCATTCGCCGCACCGCAGGACTGCGCGGCCGCCGCGCCGCCTATCTCTCCGGAGCAGTCTTTGTGGTGATGTTGGCCGTATGGGCCGCAAACATGGTCAGCCACGTTCACAGGTTCGGTGCCCAATGAACCTGACGCTCATTGGAGTCAACCACAAGACCGCCCCCATCGAACTGCGCGAGCGCATCGCCATCTCGCGCGACGAGTTGCCCGAAGCCACCCGCGCGCTTGCCGCCGTCCCCGGCGTCTCCGAGTGCATGATCGTCTCCACCTGCAATCGGGTTGAGATGCTGGCAGCCGTCGAATCGCCGCAGACCGACCTGGCCGGCTTTCTCTTTCGTCACTTCGGGCTCGATGCCACCCTGCTCGGCCCGCACCTCTATCAGCATCAGGATCGCGAGGCCGTCCGCCACCTCTTTCGCGTCGCGGCCAGCCTCGACTCCATGGTCGTCGGCGAGCCCCAGATTCTCGGCCAGGTTAAAGAAGCCTTCGCCACCGCGCGCGCCAGCGGCACCGTTGGCGGCCAGTTGGAGCACCTGTTGCAGAGCGCCTTTGCCGCTGCCAAGCGCGTCCGCTCTGAGACCGAGATCGGTTCCAACTCCGTCTCCATCGCCTCTGTTGCCGTGGAACTCGCCCGCAAAATATTTGGTTCTCTCAACGGCCGTACAGTCTTCCTGGTCGGTGCCGGCAAGATGAGCGAGCTCGCCGCGCGCCACCTTGTGCAGCAGGGCGCCGGAGCCATCCTCGTCACCAATCGCACCCAGGAACGCGCCCGCCAGCTCGCCGAGCCCTTCAACGGCAAGGTCATCCCATTCGATCAGCTCCATGAAGCCGCCGTGCAGGCCGACATCGTGATCAGCTCCACCGGCGCGCCGCACCCCATCTTCCGCCGCGAGCACGGCCAGTCGTTCATGCACCGCCGCCGTAACCGCCCCATGTTCTTCATCGACATTGCGGTGCCGCGCGACGTGGATCCCGAGGTTAACAAGCTCGACGGCATCTTTGTCTACGACATCGACGACCTGCAGCAGGTGGCCGCTGCCCACATGGCAGAGCGCAGCCGCCAGGCCGGCGACGCCGAAACCCTCATCGCCGCCGAGGTTGAGCGCTTCCACCAGCGCCGCCGCACAGTCAACGTCGCCCCCGCCATCGTCGCCCTGCAGCAGCAGGCCGAGGAGATTCGCCAGGGCGAACTGCGCCGCGCACAGGCCCGGCTCGGTCCACTTACGCCGGAGCAGGTCGCCGCCGTCGAGGCTCTTACCCGCGGCCTCGTCAACAAGTTCCTCCACCCGCCCATGCAGGCGCTCAAGCAGGCCGCGCGCGAAAACGACCCCACCCGGCTGGAAGCGCTCTGCGAGACATGGTCGTTGCCCAGCGCCAGCTTGCCCGACGACGAGCCCGGCACGGCATCCGAAGCCAGACCCGTCCCATCGCACAAACCGGAGACTCCCCACGTGAACGAAACCAGCGTTGTCGGCGGTGGCAAATGAACCTGCGCATTGGCAGTCGTGGCTCGCAGCTGGCCCTGTGGCAGGCAAACCATATTGCAGCATTGCTGCGTGGCCAGGGGCACACCGTAGAGATTGAGATCATCAAGACCACCGGCGACCGCCTGCAGGAGGTTACCTTCGCCCAGGTCGGTTCCAAGGGCATGTTCACCAAGGAGATTGAGGAGGCGCTGGCCGAGGGCCGCGTCGATCTCGCCGTGCACTCGCTCAAGGATCTGCCCACGGACCTGCCCGCGCCCTTTGAGCTTGCCGCCACGCCCCCGCGCGTCGACCCGCGCGACGTTTTCGTCTCTGTTCATTACGAGAGCCTCGCTGCGCTGCCCCAGGGCGCAAAGGTCGGCACCAGCAGCCAGCGCCGCCGCGCTCAGCTCAAGGCGCTCCGGCCCGATATCGAAGCTGTCGAGTTCCGGGGCAATGTGGACACCCGCCTGCGCAAGCTGGCCGAGGGCCAGGTCGACGCCATCCTCCTCGCCGCCGCCGGTCTCGACCGCCTCGAAAAGACGGAGTGGATTCGCGAGCGGCTGGAGCCAAAGGATTTCTGTCCCGCCGCGGGTCAGGGGTCGCTCGGCATTGAAACCCGCAAGGACGACGCCGCCACCCTGGGTGCCGTAGCCTTTCTCGACGACCCGGCCACGCGCTTTGCAATTACCGTGGAGCGGGCTGCGCTGGCCGCGCTCGGCGGCGGCTGCCAGGTGCCCATCGGCATCCATTGCCGCACCCTGGCTCACGCCAATGACGACGGAGCAGGGAAGCTGGTCGAGGTCTTCGGCGTAGTCGCCGCGCCAGACACCGGCACCGCCATCCGCGTCTACCATCAGGCCGTGCGAGCAGAGTCCGATCCCGTCACACTCGGCAAGCTCATCGCGGAGAAACTGCTCCAGGCCGGAGCGGCCGCCGTGCTCAGCGCCGCCGGAGAAGCCGCGCGGTGACCCCCGGGCCGCTTGCCGGGCGCAAAATCCTCGTCACCCGTGCGGCCCGGCAGGCAGGCAAGCTCAGTGACGGCCTCCGCACACTCGGCGCAATCCCCGTCGAGGTCCCCGTGCTGGAGATCCGCCCGCCCGCCTCGTTCGCGCCGCTGGACAGCGCTCTTCAGCAGCTCTCCCAGTACGACTGGCTCATCCTCACCAGCACCAACAGCGTCCAGGCACTTGCGCAACGTGCTGCCTTACTCAACGTAGAGTTGAAAGCCATGCAGCAAATCAAAGTCGCCGTGGTCGGCTCGGCCACGCGGGCAGAGGCGGAGAAATGCGGCCTGAAAGTTACTTTAGTCCCAGAATCATACGTGGCTGAAAGTTTGGTTGCAGCCCTTGCCCTCCAGATTTCCGGAGCCAAAGTCCTACTCATTCGCGCCGCGGTCGCCCGCGACGTCATCCCAGACGCTCTCCGCAAGGCAGGTGCCACCGTCGACGTCGTCGATGGCTATCAGAATGTCCTTCCGGAATCGACCCCCGCCCTGCTTCGCCGGGCAGTCGCCGACGGGCTCGATGCGGCTACCTTCACTAGCTCCTCCAGCGCCACGCACCTCGCCGAGGCGGCCCGTCAGGCAGGCCTGGCCTTTCCATTCGCAGGCGTCCCCGCCATCTCCATCGGGCCCATCACCAGCCAGACTCTCCGCGAACTCGGCTGGCCCCCAGCCGCAGAAGCCAATCCCTCGGACATCCCCGGCCTCATCGACGCCGTCGAAGAAA
>JAJYBT010000089.1 GCA_021778875.1 Acidobacteriota bacterium
CGTGTTACTCACCCGTGCGCCACTTTACTCATGGATTGCTCCACTTTCTCGTTCGACTTGCATGTGTTAGGCACGCCGCCAGCGTTGATTCTGAGCCAGGATCAAACTCTCGTTTGAAACCTGATGCCTTCCCGGTCGACGGAGGTCAACCCGGGTCGGCTGTGTCTGCGCTCGAAAGCAGCAGACACCTTACCTTGTGAGAAGATCAAGCCAAACTTGATTCTTTCTCACGACTGGCACGTTCAACCTTATTGTCAAAGATCCTTAAGAACGGTCCGCCTGAGCGGTGTCCTTTTGGATCGAGGCCTGACGAAGTGTCAGGTTGTCCTCGAACTTGTTGCGCTGCTTGGCTTTGCGTTTCACCGCATTTGCCAACCGTTTTGCGCGAACTTTTTAAATCTATCGAACTTTCATCTCTCTGTCAAGCTTTTCTTACTTACCTTTTTGAGGCCGCTCCAACTCACTGTTGGCGGTTGTTCCCCGCATCCAGGCATCGAATCGCTCGACGGCTAAAAGTCCGTTCGATCTTTCGCGCTGCGCACAATATCAAAGAGCGACCAGCATTCTTTGCCTGAGCCGACAGGGCTCACGGGGAGTTAAACTCCCGGGTCATGCAATGGCTTGTTCTCTGCGGGATTCCCTACAGGGGCTCAGGGGCTTTCGCCTCACCTGACCCTACGAACCAGCTTCCCACTTCCCATACCGGGCAGGCCACTCGGCCACCGGGATGCTCCACTGCTCATTTGCAACTTCTTGAGAGTAACACAGGCTACTCCCCAGTGCAACCCGCTGTCCTCAGTTGCCGACAGCGCTCAGTTGCGACTTCCTGAGAATAGCAACAGGTGGGTTGCTTTGCAAGCACAGTGCCTGTGGAAAGATGCCTTTCCCTGTGGGAAAGCCCCTGAACCCCGCGTCAGTCCTGCCTGGCAATTAATCCCAAATCCGTCAGCCCGTTCACAAAGAACTGCATGGCCAGCGCAACCAACAGCAAGCCCATGATTCTCACCAGGATTCGAATCCCCGTTTCGCCCATCACGGCCCGCACTCGTCCCGCCCCGGCCAGTACCCAGTAGCTCACCAGGCAGGTGAACACAATCGCCCCCAGAATCGCCCCCATCTGCCAGTGCCACAGCCGGGGTACCTGCCCCACCAGCACCATCACCGACGAGATGGCTCCCGGCCCCGCCAGCATCGGGATGCCCAGCGGCACGATGCCCGCATCCTCCTTGGCGGCGGCCTCTTCCGTATCGCCCGTGGCCTCCTGCGTGGCAGAGCGCTTGGCCTGCAGCATCTCAAGACCGATCAGCAGCAGAATCAGCCCGCCGGCCACCTCAAATGCCGGCAGCGTAATGCCGAACATGCGAAAGATCATCTGCCCCGCCAGCGCAAAGCTGGTCAGCACAATCAGGCACGTCAGCGCCGCCTTGCGCGCCATCCGCTTGCGCCGCGCCGCGTCCGCATGTTCGGTAATCGCGATAAACGACGGAATCGCCGCAAACGGATCCACCAGGAAGAAGATGGAGCTGAGCGCAAGCAGCGAAAAACGCACAATGGGCTCCGTGCGTATCTCGTGCAGAGCAGTCGCCGCCGGGTTGGTCCAGATCACGCAAGCAGGCTATAGCATTTGCCTGCCCGCCGCCACTCCTGCCGCCCCTGGCCCGCAGCCGCCGGACTACAATGAGCACTTGCTCTCGCCGGCCCAATGCGAACACATTGACGTGGTGCTCGTTTCGCCGCGCAATCCGCTGAATATCGGCGCGGCGGCGCGCGCCATGGCCAACTTCGGCTTCTCCCGCCTCGCGCTCGTGGCCCCCTATGAAGAACACTGGCGCGAGGCCCGCTCCGCCGTCTCCGCCGAGGACCTGCTTCAGCACGCGCGCGTCTACCCCACGCTGGCAGACGCCGTGGCGTCGGCCACGCTCGTCCTCGGCACCGGCAGCCTCACCTATCGCAAGCCCGAGCAGCCCGTCGTCCCGCTGCCCGCTCTGCCGCCACTCCTCGCGCAGGAGTTCGAGCGCGGCGGCCGCATTGCGCTGGTCTTCGGCCCGGAAAAGCACGGCCTCACCCGCGACGACCTCTCCCACTGCCATCGCCTCATCGAAATCCCCACCAGCGCCCGGCAGCCCTCCATGAACCTCGGCCAGGCCGTCGCCGTCTGCCTCTACGAACTGGCATCGCACACGCAACCGCCTCCAATCACTGCGCCGCCCACGCCCGCAGCCGCGCCAACAGGCGAACTGGACCGGCTCGCCGGCCTCATCGAGCAGACCATGGTCGCCGCCGGCTACTCGCCGCGCACCATGCAGTCGGCCAACCGCCACGATCTCCGCGTGCTGCTGCGCCGCCTGGCGCTCACCCCGCACGACGCCCGCCGCAGCCTCGGTCTCTTTCGCCGCATCGTCTGGCAGCTTCACCGCTCCGGCAGCACAAAGAGCAACCCTGCGCAAACAAAGCCACCGCGGGCGTAAGCCGCGTTGCGCCGCGCGCAGACGTGTAAGCTACCCACGGAGGATCATCCACACCGCTTTGCATCTCGCTCTGCTCAGCCCTGTTCTCGTCTGGACCATAGCGCTGGCCAGCATCCTGTGCATGCTGCTGCGTCCGCGTGGCATCGCCGAGGTCTACTGGGCCTGCGGCGGAGGCCTGCTGCTCCTCGCCACCGGCCTCGTCCCCGCCCGCCAGGCTGCGCACGCCGCGCTGGAGGGCTGGGATGTCTACCTCTTCCTCGCCGGCATGATGGTGCTGGCCGAGATGGCCCGCGAAGAGGGCGTATTTGACTGGGCTGCCGGCCTGGCCGCCGGACACGCCCGTGGCTCGCCGCAGCGGCTCTTTCTGCTTGTCTATCTCGTCGGCATCGTCGTCACCGCGTTGCTCTCCAATGACGCAACCGCCGTCGTCCTCACGCCCGCGGTGCTCGCCGTCGCGCGCCGCGCCCGCATCCACGCCGAGCCTTACCTGCTGGCTTGCGCCTTCATCGCCAACGCCGCCAGCTTCGTCTTCCCCATCTCCAACCCCGCCAACCTCATCGTCTTCGACCGTCACCTTCCGCCGCTCTTCGACTGGCTCCGCATCTTTCTGCTGCCCTCGCTCGCCGCTATCGGCGTCACCTTCCTGTGCCTGCGCTGGAGCGAGCGCCGCAACCTGCGCGGCATCATCAAGGGCGAGTTGCACACGGCGCCGCTCACGCCCGAGGGCCACTTCGCCCTTGCCGGACTGCTGCTCGCCGCCGCCGCGCTCATCACCTGCTCGGCCTTCGGCATCCCGCTCGGCGCGCCCACCTGCGGAGCGGCTCTGCTCGCCATGGCCTTCGTCGCATGGCGCAATCCCCGCATTGTGCCTCACGTTGCCCGGCACGTCTCGTGGTCGGTGCTGCCGCTCGTCGCCGGCCTGTTCGTCATCGTGGAAGCCCTGCACGCCGCGGGCCTGCTCGCCGTGGGACTGGCCGGACTGCGCATGCTCGGCCACGTCTCTCCGTGGGTCGCCAAGCCGGTCGCGGCCTTCGCTGTCGCGCTTGCCTCCAACGTCATGAACAATCTGCCCATCGGCCTCATGAGCGGCGCCGCCATTCAGCACGCGCAGGAGACCAGCGTCGTGGCGCACGCCATCCTCATCGGCGTAGACCTCGGACCCAATCTCTCCGTCTCCGGCTCGCTCGCCACCATCCTCTGGCTCATCGTGCTGCGTCGCGAAAAGGTGCACATCACCGCGTGGCGATTCTTCCGCGTGGGCGTCCTCGCCATGCCGCTGGCCATGCTCGCCGGCCTGCTGCTGCTGTGGAGCTGAGCCGCACTACTCTTCCTGCCGCAATGTCTCTTCCAGCGTGGGCTTGTGCTTGGCCTGCCGCCCCGTGCGCGGTTCGCTCTGCACCACGCGCGCGGGCTTGGGCTGCCCCACGCGCTCGCGGGCATTGGCCTTCACGGCCTTCGATGCGGAAAATCGGCCTGGCTTGCGTTTCGTCATGGCAAGCATGAGTATGGAATACATCAGGCCGAAGCGGAAGCCCCCGGGGCTTTCCCTTCCCGAAACGGAGTATCGCAGGTCATGGAAGAGCGGGAGTTTTTTACCGAGACCACCGAGTTGCGCACCCACACCCTCACCTGTCCCCGGTGCGGCCAGGCCGCCGAGTACAAGGTGACCTGGGTCGTGCGTCGCAAGCGGGCGCAGTTGCCCCGCCACGCCGACGAGCGCGACCGCGCCCGCTTCGCCAAGGCGCAGTCCTACATGGTGCGGCGCGACGACAAGCTCGCTTGCAGCAACATCCGCTGCCGCAAGCCCTTTGAGATCACGACGCTCCAGACGCTGGCCTTCCTCACGGACTAGTTCCGGGCCAGAGTAGCTCCAGACCGGGGAGAAGTGCCGCCTCAGTCGCGTACCGTCTCATCGCGCCGCCTTCCCGCTGGCGCGTCCTCCACCGTATGTGATTGAATCATTGTCGTAATTGGCGCTGAGCCCGGAGGCCAATCGAACAGGGCCCGCCAGGAGAAACCAATGGCTAACACCCTTCTTCCCCCCGAAGAACGCAACCTGACTCCCGACCAGGTGGAGGCGCTCGACAAGCGGCGCGACCTTGGGCACACCTTCCTGGTCATCGCCGGCCAGTTCGCGGTCATTGCCACCGTGCTGCTGCTCTGGGTCGGCCAGGACCTCACCTACTCTCCCGGCTGGGCGCATCCCATGGCGTACTACTTCGTCGTCGCGCTCGCCATCATCGCGGTCTTCGGCGTCACCGGTATAGTCCTGCGCCGCGGCACCCCGCGCATCGACTAACGCTTCGGCATTCAGCGCAACACACAGGGCGGCATCCCGGCGTCGGGGATGCCGCCTTTTTCTGCCCGGTAGCCTCCGCGCTTCCCAAACGGGTGTAGCATTTCTCCCCGGACGAAGTTTGCGTTCCGCGCACGAGGCGCGAAGGCTATGTACGGCTTGTTTCGTCTGTTCGAGGGCACCCGGGCAATCGACTGGCTGATCCTGATTGTCGATTTCCTGATCCTGGTTTCAATCGTCTGGCTTGAGCTGCCGGACTGGCTCCACCATCGGCGGGCAGTTGCCATGTCGCGAGCGCTCACCCCGTTCATGGATCGGGGCCGGCAACTGCAGGTCTCCGTTCCCTCCCAGAACTCCCACCCCAGCCCCGAATTGCTCAAGTGGGCCGAAGAAGTAAAAACGTGGACCGAGGAGACGGAAATCTTTCTGGCCCGCTCGTCCCGGAAGGCTGCCATCGCCTTCACGCATGTCATCAACGCCTACAACGCTGACCGCACCGTGCGCCGGCCTGATGGAACCCGTTTCCGCCTGGCCGG
Organism: Acidobacteriota bacterium; assembly: GCA_021778875.1. The sequence goes on from JAJYBT010000089.1 coordinate 5,301, forward strand.
GCATTACGGCGATATCTACCAGGTGCTGCAGGTCAAACTGGATAACCTGGAAAAGATCATCGAAAAACCGGAAGCCTACTTCTAGCGCATCTTCCCTGCCCTCAACGCGTCCCAGTGCCCTGCCTGCGCCTCTCCCCTGCCGGGATTCCCCCGAATGGCCCTGCAAAAACGGCTGGAACGGTATAGCCTAGGTGTGATGATGGCCGCCGCATCCCCAACGACGTCGTCTTCCGCAGCACCCGCCACGCGGCTCACAGACAGCCACGGCCGTGTCATCCACGACCTTCGCGTCTCCATCACAGACCGCTGCAACTACAAGTGCGTCTACTGCCGCACCGGCGAGCTCGGCGCGCAGTACGCCGAACTCGGCATCGGCGAGTACCTCCGCATCATCCGCCTCTTCGTCGGCCTCGGCATTGAGAAGGTCCGCCTCACCGGCGGCGAGCCCCTGCTGCGCCACGGCCTGCTCGAACTGCTGCAGGAGCTGGCCCGCATGCGCACCCTGGCCGGCGAGCCTCTCGACCTGGCCCTCACCACCAACGGCCATCTGCTTGAGTCCATGGCCCCGCAGCTCAAGGCCGCGGGTCTCAACCGCATCACCGTCAGCATGGACGCCGTGGACGAGCCCACCTTCGAGCGCATCACCCGCATTCCCGGTAGCTTCCAGACCGTGCTCGCCGGCATCCGCGCCGCGCGCGACGCCGGTCTCACTCCGCTCAAGGTCAACTGCGTGCTCCTGCGCGGCTTCAACGACGGCGAAATCGAGGGCTTTGCCCACTTCGCCCGCCGGGAAAACGTGGTCGTCCGCTTCATCGAGTTCATGCCCCTTGAGGAAGGCCGCCTCTGGACGCCTCAGATCGTCGTGCCCCTCCAGGAGATCGTCGAGCGCATCCAGCGCGTACTGCCGCTCACGTCGCTGCCTCCGCGTGAGGCCAGCGAAACCGCCCGCCGCTACACCTTCGCAGATGGCGTCGGCGAAATCGGCATCATCGCGCCCGTGTCGCAGGCCTTCTGCGGAGCCTGCAGCCGTGTCCGCCTCACCTCCGACGGCAAGATCCGCACCTGCCTCTTCTCGCAGACCGAGCACGACCTCTACGGCCGCATGCGCGCCGGACAAAGCGACGCCGAGCTCTCCGCCTTCATCGCCGGCACCGTGCAGGGCAAGGAGGCGCGCCATCACATCGGCGAGCCGGGCTTCCTCAAACCCTCCCGCTCCATGGTGCACATCGGCGGCTAAAGCATCCCCCGGCCTGCGCTTACATCCTTCGCGCCGCACCGCGCTCCGGCAAAATCCACAGGCCGCCGCTCCAGCAGGAAACGGAAACGCCGTCTCCGCTTCGCCTTGCGAAACGTTCTCGCGCAGGGGTCGCAACCTGCAACATTTGCGGCCCCTTTGCGCCGCAAGCGGTTCCCCGCCTGTGAAACAATGGCTTTTCAGCCGCATTTCCCCGCTGGAACGGCACATCCATGGCGCCTCAGGACGAAAACCGCATCCCGATTGACGATCTGCTGGTCTTTCACCAGCTGGCCCGCTCGCTCACGTCGAGCTTCGATCTGGACGCCATCCTGCGCACCATCCTCGAGCACATGGAGCGCTTCATCCAGGCGGACATGTGGACGCTCCTCATGCTCGAAGAGTCCACCCAGGAGCTCTACTACGCCATCGCCGCCGGCGGAGAAGAAGCCGCCCTGCGCGATCTGCGCGTCAAGGTGGGCGAGGGCGTGGCCGGCTGGGTGGTCCAGCACGGCGAAACCCTCATCGTGCCGGAGGCCGACAAGGATCCCCGACTCCGCCAGGCATCCCCCGAGCAGCTCCGCAAGGTCCGCAGCGTCATCGCCATGCCCCTGCGCGGACGCAAAGGCGTCCAGGGCGTCATTGAGATTCTCAATCCCCGCGCCGCGCAGCTCACCGACTACACCATCGCCTTCCTGCACATCCTCGCCGACCACGCCGCCATCGCGCTTGAAAACGCCCGCGACGTCGCCCGCATTCAGCAGCTCACCATCACCGACGACACCACCGGCCTCTACAACGTGCGCCATCTCTACGAGGTGCTCCGGTGTGAGCTGGAGCGCGGCGCGCAGCAGAACCAGCCGGCCAGCATCGCCTTCCTCGACCTTGACCGCTTCAAGCTCGTCAATGACATGCACGGCCATCTCATCGGCAGCGAGCTGCTGGCCCGCGTCGGCACACGCCTCCGCGAGCTGAGCCGCCAGCAGGACCTGTGCTTCCGTTACGGAGGCGATGAGTTTGTTGTGCTGATGCCGCAGACCAGCGCGGACGAGGCGCGCGCCCACGCCGTCCGCCTGCACGTCGCCCTGCTCGATACGCGCTTCCGCATGAAGAACGGGCTGGTGCTCACCGTCAGCGCCAGTGTCGGCCTGGCCACCTATCCCGCTGACGGAGACACCATCCACTCCAT
>JAJYBT010000090.1 GCA_021778875.1 Acidobacteriota bacterium
CAGTTCCGCGTATCCGTTCGCCGACAGCCGCAGCACAGCCTTGGCCTGCCGCTCCAGCTTGATTGGCGCCACATTTGCCACGTAGAGCCGCGCCTGGTTCAGCCGCACATTCGAGCGCAGATTCCACGCCAGCAGTGGATGCTCCTCGGTCGGATTGCCGCCAATCAGCAGAATCGCCGGTGCCGTTGCGGCCTCGCGCAGGCTCGCAGCCCGGTTCGCATTCCCCGCCAGCGCGCGAGCAAACGCTTCAAAGTCGGCCGTGCGCTCGTGGTCAATGTTGTTCGTGTGCAGAACCTTCCGCGCCAGCTTCTGCAGCAGGTAGTTCTCTTCGTTCGTCGTGTGGTTTGACCCGATAACGCCGATTGCGGCGCCGCCCTTGCTGTCGCGCACTTCCTTCAGCTTGCCCGCGGCCACGCGCAGCGCATGTTCCCATGTCGCTGGCTCCAGCTTGCCCTGGGCATTGCGCACCAGCGGCTTGGTCAGCCGCTCCTGGCTCTCCACAAAGTCAAACCCGAACCGACCCTTGGCGCACAGGAAGTCGTTGTTCATGCCGCTCTTGTCGCGGTTGTCCGCGCGGATAATCTCCGCGCCGTCCGTCGACTGCCGCACGCCCAGCGTCACCTTGCAGCCATCTGCGCAGTGCGTACACACCGTCGAAACGTGGTTCATCTCCCACGGCCGCGTCTTGTAGCGATAGCTTCCGCTGGTCAGCGCGCCCACCGGGCACACATCGATGCACATGCCGCACTGTTCGCAGTCCAGCCGGTCGCCGCCATTCGGCGCAATCACCGCGCTGGCGCCGCGATTCTGCACGCCCAGCGCCCACACGTCCATGCCTTCACCGCACATGCGGATGCACCGGTAGCACAGGATGCAGCGCGGCCGGTCGTAGTACACCGCCGGCGACCACTGCTGTTCCTCGCGATGTCGCTTGGCCTCCGTATAAAGGCTCTCACCGGGGCCGTACTTGAAGGTCATGTCCTGCAGTTCGCACTCGCCGCCCGCGTCGCACACCGGGCAATCCAGCGGATGGTTCCCCAGCAGCAGCTCAATCGTGGCTCGCCGCGCCTGGACAATCTCCTCTGACTCGGTAATGAAGACCTGTCCCTCGGCCACCTGCGTCGTGCACGCCGTCTGCAGCTTCGGCACCTTTTCCTGGCGAACCACGCACATGCGGCACGCCGCCTGCAGGCTCAGCCCGGGATAGTAGCAAAAAGCCGGAATCTCGATGCCTGCCTTCCGGCAGGCCTCAATCAGCAGCGTCCCCGCGGGAGCCGTCAGCTTCTTTCCATCGACTGTGAACGTTACGTCAGCCATTCGTCTCCAGCGCCCCCTACACCAACGCGATTTCCGCGTGCTTGGCAAACGGGCACGGCTTCCCGTTCAGGTGATCTTCAAACTCCTTGCGGAACTTCTTCACAAAGCCCAGAATCGGCATCGCCGCAGCATCGCCCAGCGGGCAGAATGTCCGGCCCAGCATGTTCTCCGCAAGGTAACGGATGTTGTCGATATCCTTCTCCACGCCAAATCCGGCATGGAATCGCGTCAGCGATTTCTTCAGCCAGTCCGTTCCCTCGCGGCACGGAATGCACCAGCCGCAGCTCTCGTGCTGATAGAAGCTGATCGTGCGCAGGGCAAACTCCACAATGCATGTCTGGTCGTCAATCACCACCACGCCGCCTGAGCCCAGCATCGACCCCGCCTTGCCCACCTGGTCAAAGTCCATGCCCAGGCTCTCAATCTCCTCCGGCAGCAGCACCGGCGTCGAAGACCCGCCCGGAACCACGGCCTTCAGCTTGCGCCCGCCGCGAACGCCGCCCGCAACGTCGTAAATGATCTTCTTCAGGTTGTAGCCCATCGGCAGCTCGTACACGCCGGGCCGTTCCACATGGCCGCTCACGCCGAACAGGCGCGTGCCGCCGTTGCGCGGCGTACCCACCGCAGCGTAGGCCTCTGCGCCCATCGAAATCACATGCGGAACCGTCGCAATCGTCTCGGCGTTGTTGATGACCGTCGGTCCGCCATACAGGCCGACCACGGCAGGGAAGGGAGGCTTGATGCGCGGCACGCCCCGCTTGCCTTCCAGCGACTCCATCAGGGCCGACTCTTCGCCCACCTCATACGCGCCTGCGCCGGACTGCGTAATCACGTTGAACTCGATATCCGAGCCGAAGATGTTCTTGCCCAGAAAGCCCTTGGCATACGCATCGGCCACGGCCTTCTCCATAATCTCCAGCAGGTAGCGATACTCGCCGCGCAGGTAGATGAAGCCCAGCTTGGCGCCAATCGCCAGGCCCGCAATAATCGTGCCTTCAATCACCGCGTGCGGATCGTGCAGAAAGATCAGGTGGTCCTTGCAGGTGCCCGGTTCGCTCTCGTCGCCGTTCACCAGCACATACTTCGGCTTGGCGCTCTGCTTGGGCACAAACGACCACTTCATGCCCGTCGGAAATCCCGCGCCGCCGCGTCCGCGCAGGTTTGAGGCCTTCATCTCGTTGATGATCCAGTCCGGTCCCTGCTCCAGGCACTTCTTCGCGGCCTCATAACCGCCCAGCTCAACGTACCGGTCGATATTCGCCGCGCCCTGTCCAAACCGGCGCGTCACAATCTTCACTTCATCCGGATGCGATACCAGCCTAGGCATGGGCAGCCTTCCCTTCTGCGTTGGCCTTGCCGCGATAACCGGCCAGAATCCCCGGCACCTGCTCCGGCGTCAGATCATCGTGAAAGTCGTAGTTCACCTGGATCGCCGGAGCCCAGCAGCACGCACCGATGCACTCCACCTCTTCCAGTGAGAACACGCCGTCCTGGGTCACGCCCTTGTGCCCCACGCCAAGCTCCTCCTGGAAGCGCTCGAAGATATCGTAGCCGCCGCGCAGCATGCAGCTGATGTTCGTGCATACCTGCACGTTAAACTTGCCCGCCGGCTTGAAGCGCAGCATCGAGTAGTACGTGGCCACATTGCGCACGTCCAGCTCCGTAATGCCAATCCGCTCCGCCACCTCGGCAATCACTGCGTCCGACAGGTAGCCAATCTCGTCCTGCGCATAAAGCAGCATGGGTACCAGCGCCGAGCGACGCACCGGGTACTTCTGCACCAGCGCATCAAACCGGGCTGCCAACTGCGGTGAAAAGATGCTCATGGTTTCGTTGCTCATTGCATCAACTCCCGTGCCCACGCTTCGGCCGCCATATCCAACTCTTCCTCGCCTCCTGCGGACCGCAATCGTCCGGATTCGGTCAACTCAAGCATTCCATTCCGTCCATCTTCGCGCGTCCAGCTTGTCTGCGCGCCGTTTCGCTTCAAATCCAGCCACCGGTCCCCGTGCCGCACCGTGATCCGCTCTTCTCCCAGCTCCACGGTCGCCTGCCGGTCGCCGTTCAATCCGTGAGCCGCCGTGTAGCTGCGGAGCAGGGAAGCCAGCGATACCCAGAGCTCCCCATACAACTGCTCCGCCATCGTCACTAGCGGTCAATCTCCCCAAGCACAATATCGATGGAGCCCACCACCGCCACCACATCGGCCAGCATCCGGCCCTTGCACATCGTCTCCACCGCCTGCAGCGTGGCAAACGACGGGTTCCGCATGTGCACACGCCACGGCTTCGCCGAACCGTCTGACACCACGTAGTAGCCCATCTGTCCGCGCGGACTTTCAATCCCCTGGTACACCTCGCCCGCCGGAACCGTAAAGCCCTCGGTCACAATCTTGAAGTGATGGATCAGGGCCTCCATCTGCGTCTTCATCTTCTCGCGATCCGGCAGCACCACCTTCGGCGCATCTGCCTTGATCGGTCCCTCCGGCATCCCATCCAGCGCTTGCTGGATAATCCGCACGCTCTGCCGCATCTCTTCCAGCCGCACCACGTACCGCGCCCAGCAGTCGCCCTCGTTGGATACCGGCACATCAAACTGGAAGTTCTCGTAGCCGGAGTACGGCGTATCGCGCCGCAGGTCCACGTCCACGCCGGAAGCCCGCAGCGGCGGCCCTGTCACACCCAGCGCAATCGCCTCGGCCGCGGTCAGGTGCCCCACGCCCTTCAGCCGGTTTACAAAGATAGGGTTGCCCGTCAGCAGGTTCGAGTACTCGTCAATCTTCTCCGGGAAGGTCTTGATGAACGCCTGCACGCGGTCAAAGAAGTCCAGCGGCGGTTCCATGGAGAGGCCGCCAATGCGGAAGTAGCTCGTCATCATCCGCTGGCCGGCTACATGCTCAAAGATGCGCAGAATATCCTCGCGCTCGCGGAAGGTGTACAGAAACACCGTCAGCGCGCCAATATCCATGGCGTGCGTGCCCAGCCACACCAGGTGCGAGTTCAGGCGCGTCAACTCCGACAGCAGTACCCGCATCCACTGCGCCTTCGGCGGAATCTCCAGCCCCAGCAGCCGCTCCACGGCCAGGCAGTAGCAAAGGTTGTTCGCCATCGGGCTCAGGTAGTCCAGCCGGTCCGTCAGCGGAACCACCTGCTGGTAGAACTTCGCCTCGCAGGTCTTCTCCACGCCCGTGTGCAGATACCCAATCTCCGGATACAGGCGCACCACAATCTCGCCGTCAATCTCCAGAACCAGCCGCAGAACCCCGTGCGTGGATGGGTGCTGCGGGCCCATGTTCAGAATCATGTGCTGGTCCTTCGCGCCTTCGGCAACAGGAACCTCGAGGATGGGCGTGCCCACAATATCACTCATCTAGCGGTACCCCTCCACCGGGTAGTCCTTGCGCAACGGGTGTCCTTCCCACTCCTCCGGCATCATGATGCGCCGCAGATTCGGGTGCCCCTCAAAGCGAATGCCGAACAGGTCAAACACCTCCCGCTCGTAAAAATTCGCTGAGGGCCAAACCGACGTAATCGACTCCACCGCCGGATCCGCCGCCTCCAGCATCACCCGCAGCCGGATGCGCTCCTTATAGCCGTGCGACAGAATGTGATAGCTCAGTTGAAAGCGCGGCTCGGAAGGGAACCAGTCCACCGCCGTCATGTCTTCAAAGAAGTTGTAGCCCGCCGCCTGCACCGCTCTGGCAGCGGCGCAAATCTGGTCATGCGCAACGGTAAGGGTCAGTTCCTTGCGGTCAAACTTGGCGTCCAGCAACGCCTCGGCATTCCACGCCAGCAAAGCCTTTACGGCAGGGTGCTCCGGCAGCCCGTCCAGCACCGCCGCTTTTCCCAGCAGCGTGCCCACAGGCGCGTCATTCATCTTTGGGTCTGTCATTGAAACTCCGGGGTAAGCAGTGCAAGTTCAGCGCGGCGCAACCAGGGCAGCAGAAAACTCAACCAGGCTTACAGATCCGCCTTGTCCTGGCTCCAGTTCAAAATGCCCTTGCGCACAATGTAGTAGAGCCCCACGGCCACAAAGCCGAGATACACAACCATCTCCCAGAAACCGAAAAGCCGCGAGCCGGTAATCTGGGGAAGGCTCCGGTAGATTACCGCCCACGGCATCATGAAAACCGCTTCCACATCGAACAGAATAAAGAGCATCGCGACCATGTAAAAGCGGACACTGAAGCGTCCGCGCGCGTCGCCCACGGCCTCGATCCCGCACTCATAGGCGGCCAGTTTCACTGCCGAGTTCCGGTGCCGCCCGATAAACCAGGAAAACGTCACCATCACCGCGCCAAGTCCAAAGGCAACAAGGACTTGCATCAAAAGTGGAAGATACTGCCAGTGGTAGGAAATCATCGCAGCCCTGTCCCTGATTTTCCTGCAAAAAATTGCGCCAGGCACACGCGGATGCTTTCCCCCGTTGTGTGTCAGGCTTCCTACTTGAGATTAGGTTTTCAACCTCATCCCGTCAAGGTGAAGAAACACGCCAGGTTACCTCCCACGTGCTTTCCGGGCGCTACCGCAGCAGTCCGATCCCTAAGGCATTCTGCGCCTTTGCCCTGCCGTGGCCTCTTGCCGTGCCTCTCCTCTTCCTTGTATATGCGAGTGCCTCATAAATCATTTGTGCGCTGCATCACTTGCTTTCAGCCTCTCGTTGGCGCATAATCGCCTCGATGGTTACCGAAATAGTAACTTCGGTAATCTAAAGGCAGGTACCCTCCCTTCCGAAAAGGAAGTTGAGGAGCTCTCCATGGCAGCAACCACCACTACCGGCTTTTCCATCGCGGCTGAAGCGCTCGAGGCGCCCGCTATTGCCGCTGAAGCTGGCCGTCTGCGCCGCATCACCCCGCAGGCAGGCCGCGCCCTCGAATGCCTCGGTCACGCCATCGAGTACCTTACCGACGAATACATCCATCAGGGCGGCTCGGGCTCTGCCAGCGATGGCCCGGTGGAGGCAGTGCAACTCCTCATGGCGCTCAACCGGCAAATCTACTTTGAGTGCCCCGTCGTTCCCACCTTCGCGGAGCGCTGGCGCGCCCTTCTGCGGCGCTGGGTTCCCGCGGACTGATCGTCCCGTTACTGCCCAATCGCCAGCACGGCCAGCAGCAGCACCCACGCCAGCCCCATCGCGTGCCAGTACCACGACGCTGCATCCACGGCAATCTGCCTCAGCTCCACGCGCTTCAGAATCCCCAGCAGGCACAGGCATCCCAGCAGCGCCGCAAGTCCCAGCACCAGATGCGCCGCGTGCAGTCCCGTAATCACATAGAAGAAGTAGCTTGCCGGCGTTGACCAGTGATCGAACGCAAATCCCTGCGCAGTCAGCTGCTTCCATGCGGTCCACTGCCCGGCCAGAAACAGGCTTCCCAGCACCAGGGTCGCGCCAATCCACGGCAGCGTGCGTCGCAGCGCTGGTCGTCCCAGCCCCAGCCATTCCTCCAGCACGTCAATCTCGCGAAAGATGTTCTGCCGCGCCAGTTCCATCGTCAGGCTGCTCAGGATCAGAACGGCTGTATTCAGGTAGAGAATGGGAGGCAGCAGCACTGGCCGCCAGTCGCCAATCTGCTCATGCGTCCCCGGGTCCAGATGCGTCCCTGCCTGGCGTGCAAAGAACAGCACCACCAGCACCACAAAAAACATCATGTCCCCGGCCAGCCCGAAGAAGACGAACAGCCGCACCCGGTTCCGCAACTCCCGCGGCCCATGCTGCGGTCTTGACCAGTTGTCGTCGCCACCCCCGCCCCCACCCCCTGTAGGCCGTCGATCAACTGGGGGCTTGCCGCCAATTCCGGGCTCTTTCCGTTCCGTTTCCGCCGGGGAGTGCGTAAAGGTGCCGGGCATAGGTCGCCTCTGTGATGTAGAGCTTACTCCCACATCACATCGACCGCATAGCCATTCTTGCTGCCTCTTTTTTCACATTGCGCAAAGCGCCGGGGCGCAATCAGGAAACCCGCCTGCCTCGTCAAATGCCGTGTGCCGTGTGCCCATGTCTCTCTTCCGAATCCGGGACTGGCGGCTGTTCAATCCATGTCCGCATCATCCAACCACACACTGACAGCCTGACTGCCGTGGTTGCCCCACCCTTATCCCAAGGGACAGGGCGGGAACCCGTCCCCTGTCAACATCCACATACTCCACCCCGTCGCCGTGTGCCGGGCGCCCCAGGTCTCGCTTCTGAGACCTGGGATTACAAGCGCTTGCAGTTCCAGGATCCGGGGTGCCCCATTCATGGCGTCCGCAAAGCGGGCGTCATGGGTGGGAAACCACAACCTCAACCCACACGCTTGTCATCCTGAGCGACCAAAGGGAGTCGAAGGATCCGCGGTTGCTTTTCCCGCCCCAACCCAACTTCCCGCCGGGTGCCCCACGTCTCGCCTTTCAGACCTGGGATTA
>JAJYBT010000091.1 GCA_021778875.1 Acidobacteriota bacterium
GCACTTCGCACCCGCCGCCGGATGCTACACTCCCACGAGCGGGAGTGTGCATGCGGGCAACAAAAATCGAGTTTCGTCTGCGCATGGTCATCATCGCGCTGATCATTTCCCTCGGCTTCTCGGCGCCGTGGATTGAGGCTCTCGGCATTGGCCGTCGCAGCGCTCTGCTTGAGTGGTTCGCGCTTGAGATCAGCCGCCTCGGCCTTCTGCGCTTCACCGTCGCCACGCCCGCTGTCATCGTCATTGCCGCGCTCATTGCTGCGCTTGCCGTCGTCCTGCGCGTCTGGGGCACGGCTTACCTGGGCCACGGCATCGTCGCCCATGCTCAAATGCAGGCCGGGCGCGTCATGGCCGACGGACCCTACCGCTTCGTCCGCAACCCGCTCTATCTCGGCACATGGCTCACGACCGCCGCCATGGCCTTCCTCATGCCGCCCAGCGGCGCGCTGTTTGCCATGGCGCTGCTCACGGTCTTCCTGCTGCGGCTCATTTTCGGCGAAGAAACCTTCCTCGCCGCCCAGCTCGGCGAACCTTACCAGGCTTATCTGCGCGCCGTGCCGCGCCTCATCCCACGCCTGCGTGGAGCGCCGGCCGGCGCAGACCACAAGCCCCGCTGGCTTCACGGTATCTTCGCCGAGACTTTCCCCATCGGCGTCTTCATCACCCTCGCCTTTCTCTCGTGGAGCTACGACAACCTCCTCCTGATCAAAGCCATCCTCATCAGCCTGGGTGTCTCGCTTGTCGTGCGCGCGATTATGCCGCGCAATCCCTCACCGCCGACTGCATCGTAAGCCTTCGTCCGCGGCAGCGCGCGTCAAAATCTCGCGCCCCTCCATCCCACACAAAAAAGCAGAAGGGAGAAGCCAATGAGGCCTCTCCCTTCTGCGATCCACAGTCCGGTGAAACTACTTCTTCGGGGGCGCGATAACGTCCTTGGCGGACTTTGCCACACGGAACTTCACAACGGTCTTGGCCTTGATCTTGATGGCCGCGCCGGTCTGGGGGTTGCGGCCCATGCGGGCCTTGCGCTCCGCCTTGACAAGGCGGCCGATGCCAGGAATCACGAAAACGCCGTTCTTCTTCGTTTCCTTGATGGCTGTTTCCGCCAGCAGGTCAAGGCCTGCGGCGGCTTGTTTGTTGGTGATCTGCAGCTTCTCGGCCATGTGGCGGATCAATGCCGTCTTGGTCATTCCAGTCGCCATGCGATGCTCTCCTTGTGGGCGTGCCCTCGGGGCAGCCGGTGTTGCCTGGGCTTCCTTCGCTTTGCGCGTACCGCATGGGGGAAGTGCGACCGAGGCAACGTGTGCACGAAAATCCCTGTATTCATGCGGGTCCGGAGAACCCTGTCGTTCGTAACAATGCGGCTTCAGGGTAGGTAAAGTCAATGGAAAAACAGCAGATTTCCACAATTTTCTTGGGTTTTTGTACTATTTTTACCCATTTTTACCGTTTTTGGCCGGTTTTTGCCCGTTCCAGCCCGCACAAACGCACCGGAATGCCCCAGAATCCGCCCTCTGCCGCCCCTTTATTTCAGCCCGAAAAGCACCTTCCGCTTCGGCTTGAGCGCCGCAGCAATCGGCGCATTCAGCGCAGCCACCACCGGCGCGGCCAGCCGGAAATGACGAATCAGCGTAGCAGCCAGGCCCGGGTCGAGCGCGGCCTGGGCAGGCAGCGTGGCGCTCAGCCCCCACTGGCGGCACTGAATCAGATCCAGCGCCGGATGCTCCCTGGGGAAGCCCTTTGGCGGCCGCGTCAGCGCGTTGCCTTCAAACTCGCTGAACGCTTTCCGAAGAGCCGCCGTCCGCAGGACTTTTCTGAACTCCGCGTGATTTTCCAGCAACCAGTGGCGAATCGCGGCCAGTTGGTCCTTCTCCGGCATGTAGGCCCCGGCGGCGATAATCACTTCCTTCGCGCTTACGTGAAAGTAGTATCCCGCGCCCGAGGTTTTCTCCAGCCCCTGATGCGACCACCACGCCGCAATGTGCGTCTTATAAGGCCGCTTGTCACTGCTGAAGCGCGTATCGCGATAAATCCGGAACAGGCTTTTCTCCGCGGGCCGCACATGCTCCGGCGCAAAGTCCGCCATCGCGTCCGTCACCTTGCGGATAATCGCCAGCATCGGCTCTTTCAGCTCCGATTCAAACACCGCCTTGCGCGGCGTGAACCACTCGCGGTCATTGTTCCGCGCCAGGTTGCGCAGAAATGTCAGCGCCGCCGGACGAAAGTACGGGACTGTTGCAGTGGGGGCGGATCTTGCAGCACGTGTCATAACCCAGCCAGTTTAGCGGATCACCTTCAGCGCGAGGCGGAAGAGGCTGGCTAGGCGCGCAATCAGAGCGATCACTCTTTGGCAGGGACATAGCGCCGATGCGAGACGCTCCTGACCTCGGCTCGCTGCACCGATCCCTTTTTGAATGGCTCGGTTGGGCATATTTGAAAGTCACCGAAGAGATAAACGGACGATTCCGGACTTGCGTATTTGGGCCTGTCGGAGATTCTTACGCCGGCTAAGAGCCACCCCATGACCCTGTCCCAGGAGGACTCATCGGGCTCGTATTCGTGGTGCGTTCCAAAATGCCAGATTCGCAACTGCCCATCGCCACCGTAATAGTGCGCGCGGCCGTGAATAGTCATGCAGGGCTCAGCTGCCCGTATTGGAAGTGCCGCACAAAGACCCAGAATAAGCAGCGCAAGCATTCGCATTTGCATCCCTTCCCCCGCACTGCTTGAAGACCAGATCGGCGCCGGAAAACCCCAGGCCTCTTGAGGCTCTCCTACCGAATCACCTTCAGCGCCCCGCGGAACAGCCCGTCGAAGTCGTCCTTCCGCGCCGCATCTCTGGCCACGGCCTGCTCAATCGCCTTCTCCGCCGCGGGTCTCTGATAGCCCAGATTCACCAGCGCCGACAGCACATCGTCCACCGCCGCCCCCTGCACCACCGTCGGCGTCGGAGCCACGGCAAAGTCGTCCAGCTTGTCCTTGAGTTCGACGACAAGCCGCTCGGCCAGCTTCTTGCCAACGCCGGGAATGCGCACCAGTTGCGCGTGGTCCTGCCCGCGAATCGCCTGCACCGCGCGCTCACTGGAAAGTCCGCTCAGCATCTTGATGGCCAGCTTCGGCCCCACGCCGCTCACCGTGATCAGACGCTCAAACAGCCGCTTCTCTTCGCGGTCCAGAAAGCCGAACAGCGCAATCTGGTCCTCGCTCACCTGCGTGTGAATGTGCAGCGCCGCCTCCGCGCCCACCGAGGGCAGCGCCGTAAATGTGGGCACCGAGATGGTGACGTCATACCCCACCCCGCCCGCCTCAACAATGGCCTGGCCGGGCTGCTTGTAGATCAGCTTGCCGCGCAAATGAGCAATCATCGGGTCCTATTCTAAAGGCCAACACGCGACCTTTCCCGCCTCAGAAGAAATCGCCACGCATTTGCAGAAAATTGCGCTGTCTTCGCGCACAATGGAAATGGGTGAGTACTAAGCCGTCAGGCACATCCCCGGTCCGTACAGGATTCCGTCGAGTCACCACCCCGGCCAGGAGCGAGAGTCTGGGGGCTGGCAGCTAAACAGCCTGCGGGAAAACTCGCCGCTGGCAAAGTCACGTGTCAGGGCACGAGTTTACTCGTGCCGTAAGTGGCTTAAATCAGCCTGGCCTTCAGGCCCTGCGCTTCTCTGCGATCTCGCTGGTGCTACTCTTTTGAGTTTTTCCACAGCAGAGTTGCAGAAAATTCCCTGCCTCTGTGAAACAGCGCTCTTGCTACAGCAGATTCATCCGCTTCGCCACGCGCTCCAGCGTTTCCAGCGCGCGGTCAAGCTGCGCCCGCGTGTGCTCGCTCGTCAGAATCAGCCGAATCCGCGCCCTGCCCTCCGGCACTGTGGGGAAGGCGATGCCCGTGCCCATCACGCCCTCGTCAAACAGCGCCTTGCTGAACTCCATTGCCGCGCGCCCTTCGCCCACAATCACCGGCGTAATCGGCGTTTCGGTCGCCGGCGTGTTCATGCCGCCAATGTTGAAGCCCGCCAGCCGCAGCTCGCCCTGAAAGTAACGCGTATTGGCCCACAGCCGCTCGATGCGCTCCGGCTCCGTCTCCAGAATGTCGAACGCCGCGATGCACGTCGCCGCCACCGCAGGCGGGTGCGACGTCGAGAACAGAAACGGCCGCGCCCGATGGTAGAGGTAGTCAATCAGGTCCCGCGACCCGCACACATACCCGCCCAGCGCGCCAATCGCCTTTGACAGCGTTCCCACCTGCACGTCCACGCGCCCATGCATGCCAAAGTGGTCAATCGACCCGCGCCCGTTGCGCCCCAGCACGCCCGACGCGTGCGCGTCATCCACCATCATGATCGCGCCGTACTTCTCCGCCAGCGCCGCCAGCTTGTCCACCGGCCCAATGTCGCCGTCCATGCTGAAGACGCCGTCCGTAATCACCAGCTTGTGGCCCGGCTCGTTGGCCACTTCCTTCAGCAGCTCCTCGCAGTGCGCCACATCCTTGTGCCTGAAGACCTTGATCTTCGCCCGCGACAGCCGCGCGCCGTCAATAATGCTGGCGTGGTTCAGCTCGTCTGACAGGATGAAGTCCTCCTTGCCCAGAATCGCGCTCACCGTGCCCGCGTTGGCCGCGAAGCCGCTCTGGAAGACCACGCACGCCTCTGCGTTCTTGAAGCGCGCAATCTTCTCCTCAAGCTCCATGTGGATGCGCATCGTTCCGGCAATCGTCCGCACCGCGCCCGAGCCCACGCCGTAGGTGCGCGTTGCCGCCACCGCCGCCTCAATCAGCCGCGGGTCGCTGGCCAGTCCCAGGTAGTTGTTGCTGGCCAGGTTGATCACCTCGCGCCCGTCGTAGTGGCACACCGGCGCCTGCTGGTCCTCCAGAACACGCAGTTTGAAATACGTTCCCTTGGCGCGCAGCTCATCCAGCGCGGTGGTCAGGTACGCAAGCTGGGGGCGCGCAGCGGTCTCCGTCATGGCAATTCACCTCAACCAGAAAGCATAGCGCGCTTTGGCGGCGCGGCCAGTCCGGCCGGTGAGGCCCGAGCCGCCGCCGTCTGAAAGTCGCCCTTATCTCCTTTGCCGCGTCCAAAAATGATGCCAATTGGCCCGCTTGCGCCCCTGCCGGATACAATGGTCCTACACTGCCGCAAATGGGCGATATACGATTTTTTCTTGAGATTTGGAGCAGGGAACACGTGAGACGTTTGATCAGCCGCGCTCCGCGGCTTTGGTTGGTTGCAGGACTGGGTATCGCGCTGACGCTGCCCGCGCTGGCCTTACCCGCCGGGAACACGCGCGGCGTGGCCACGCAAACCACGATGACCGCGGAAACCCACGACCAGGGCGGGCGCACGCAAGCCACCCTCACGGCTACCGTTGCAGGCCAGGACGGCCAGCCCGCCACCGGCGCCGTCGTCATCCGGGACAAGGGCAAGCCGCTCGCCGGAGTTGTACTCGATGCCGCGGGACGCGCCACCTCCGTCCTTGACCTGAGAGCAGGCGACCACAGCCTCAGCGCGGTCTACACCGGCGATGCCGCCCACCAGACCTCGGTCTCGCAAGTGACCCCGGTGCGCGCGCTCACCAGTACTACGCCTGATTTCACGGTTTCCGTTTCGCCCGCGTCCCTCACCCTCACCGCCGGCCAGTCGGGGACAACAGTCGCCTCCATCACCCCGGTGAACGGCTCATCGCTCACGGCCCCGATGTTCGTCACCCTTTCCTGCTCCGGCCTGCCTGACCAGTCCGCCTGCACCTTTACGCCGGAAAACATTGAAATCCTGCCCAACGCCACCGCTGCGATTACCAGCACCATGGTCATCGCCACCTCGGCGGGCATTGCAGCCACGGCGCAGGCCGCGCCCCGGCAGCCCGTAGTCAGGCGCGGCGCAAGCCCCATCACATGGGCCGTGCTGCTGCCCGGCGCGCTGGGCCTCGCAGGACTGGCGTTCGGCGCGCGCCGCCGCCGCTGGCTCAGCCGGCTCTCGCTCATGGGTCTGGTCGCACTTGTGGCCACGCTCGGCACCACGGCCTGTTCGCCGCTCTACTACTACTACAATCACGGGCCGCCGCATAACCTGCCCACGCCCGCCGGCGCCTACACGGTCAACGTTACGGCGCAGTCCAGCAACGGCATCACGGCCATCACGCACTCCACGACGATCGCGCTCACGGTCAACCCGCTCGCGGCAAATTAGGATTGCGCCCGGCTGGGGCTGGTGCCATTATTCCGGCTTGAGAATCACCTTGATGGCTTCGCCCGATTGCAGCAGTTGCATGGCCTGGGCAAACTCCGCGAGCTTGAGCCGGTGGGTAATCACCGGCTCAAGATTCAGCTTGCCCGCCGCCAGCAGCGCTTCCATCTGGAACCACGTCTCGAACATCTTGCGCCCATTGATGCCCAGCACCGTTGCGCCCTTGAAGATAATGTCGCGCGCAAAGTCCAGTTCCACAGGCCGCGACGGAATCCCCAGCAGCGAAGCGCGCCCGCCGGTTCTTAATACCTCAAAGCCCTGCGCCATCGCCTTTGGATGCCCCGACATCTCAAGCAGCACATCCACGCCGGTGCCGCCTGTCGCTTCCAGAATCCGCTCTTCCACGTGGTCCGTTGCCGGGTCCAGCACAAGGTCCGCGCCCATCTGCGCAGCCACGCTGCGCCGGTGCGCATTCACCTCCACCGCATACACCCGCGCCGCGCCGCACGCCTTGGCCACCGCGATGGAAAACAGCCCAATCGCTCCGCAGCCCGTCACCGCCACTGTCTTTGCCGCGATTGGCCCGGCCAGCACCGTGTGTACCGCGTTGCCCAGCGGGTCAAGAAGCGAAGCATAGTCGTGCGGTATCGCCGGCGACAGCTTCCAGATATTCGTCTCAGGAATAATCGCGTAACTGGCGAATGCCCCGTCGGCGTCCACGCCCAGAATGCGCACATGCTGGCAAACATGCGCCAGCCCGGTGCGGCATTGCAGACACTTGCCGCAGGCCACGTGCATCTCCGCGCTCACCAGGTCGCCTTCCTTCACCGTGGTCACGCCGCGGCCCACCTTGGCCACCGCGCCCGCAAACTCATGCCCCGGAATCAGCGGCGGATGAATCCGCCCTTGCGCCCACGGATCCCAGTTGTAAATGTGCAGATCGGTGCCGCAAACGCTGGCCGCCGACACCCGCACCAGCACCTCGCCAGGGCCCGGCGAGGGCACGGGCACTTCGCGAATTTCAACTCCCGGTGCGGACTGGGCCTTCACAACCGCCTGCATGGTGCTCGGCATAGCGCGGCATCCTCCTGCCAGAAACAAACAAACCAGTCTATCAACCTGTGAAGGGCTGTGCGGAAAGTCGATAGTGGGTCAGTTTGAATCCACAGACCGAGAACATCTTTGGAATAGGAAACCCAAAAGGCCGATAATTGTGCTCCGTGGACGGTAATCGAGTGGAATTCGTGCCTTTTCGGAGGATGCAGTGGCTTTTCCCAGTCGCAGTCACTCTCCACAACGGTGAAGAAGCTCTGTTCATGCCGTCATGGGTTTCCGATCACAGAGGTCAGATTCGGCTGCACCCGTCAGCGGCAGCTATTTGGGTTGCATTGCTCCTTCTCACTGCGGGCGCGTATGCAATCACGGCATTGAGCGCAAAGCGCGGCAGACAGAGCGTGTGGGCCTATCTGCTGTTTGGGTATGTAGCCGCGATGCTAATCAACGTTTTCGTTCCCCACGTCCCTGCGGC
>JAJYBT010000092.1 GCA_021778875.1 Acidobacteriota bacterium
TTGTGGCAGAACGAGCAGCGCAGCGCTTCTTCAGGCCCCGTGCGCGTTTTCATTGGTCGAACCCCCCTTGCCCTTTGTTCCACTGACGTGCTGCATTGACCCGCCGCTAGGTGCGTGGCCGGTCAATGATCTCGTCGATGATGCCATATTCCTTGGCCTGCTGCGCGTTCATGATGAAGTCGCGCTCCACGTCGTGCTCGATGCGGTCGAGCGACTGTCCCGTGTGCCTGGCCATCAGGTTGTTGGTGATTTCGCGGATGCGCAGAATTTCGCGTGCATGAATGTCAATGTCCGTGGCCTGGCCGCTGAGACCGCCCATGGAGGGCTGATGAATGAGAATCCGCGAGTTGGGCAGCGCAAACCGCTTGCCCTTGGTCCCGGCCAGCAGCAGGAAAGCTCCCATGCTGGCGGCCTGGCCGATGCAGTAGGTCACCACGTTGTTCTTGATGAACTGCATGGTGTCATAGATCGCCAGCCCCGCCGTGATGGAACCGCCCGGCGAGTTGATGTAAAGCTGAATGTCCTTCTCCGGGTCCTCGCCGGAGAGGAAGAGCATTTGCGCAACCACGAGATTGGCCACCTGGTCGTCAATCGGCGTGCCAAGAAAGATGATGTTGTCGCGTAGCAGACGGGAATAGATGTCGTAGGCGCGCTCGCCCCGACTCGTCTGCTCAACCACCATGGGAACCAATGCCATTGGGTGTTCTTCTCGCTCTTCGGTTGGGGATCTCCATCCCCGTTTGTGGTAGCCGCGCTGCCTGGGCTGTGTGACCAGAGACAACGCGGCGCCTTACCCCGTGTATGCCCTAGGCGGGCAGCCGTTCATACAGCAGATTTGCGGTCTTTTCGCGCTTCAGTTGTTCCCGGATTCTAGCGAGGCCGCCGTCCTGCGTCAAACGCTGGCGGAGTGTCTCAACTGATTCCCGGGACTGCAACGCGGCCATGTGCAGTTCGCGCTCCACTTCTTCTTCGCTCACCGTAATGCCCTCGGCCTCGGCGATGCGATCGATGAGCAGGAAGGTCTTTACTTCAGCGATGGCGCCGTCGCGCTGGGCGGTGCGCAGGCGGGCAAAGTCCAGCTTGCGCATCTGCTCGGGGTCCATGCCCTGGGCGGCCAGGGCGCGCAGTCCGCGCTCCAGGCGGGCGTCAATCTGGTCCTGCACCAGCGACTCCGGAACCGGGAAGGGGAACTTCTCACTGAGCGCGGCAAAGAGCTTGTCCTTGGTCTCCGCTTCCACGCTGTGGCGCTTGCGGTTGCTCATGTGCTCGCGGATGCGGTTCTCCAGATCGGCCAGCGTCTCGTAGTTGCCGAGTTCCTTGGCGAAGTCGTCGTTCAGCTCCGGCACGATGCGCTTCTTGATGGCCTTCACGGTTACGTCGTAGGCCACCGTTTTGCCGGCCAGCTTGGCCTCAGGATACTCAGCCGGGTAGATCACCTCAGCCTTCAGCTCCTGGCCGGGCTTTGCACCACGCAGCACGGTGGTGAATGCCTCCACCGTATCCTTGCCGCCAATCTCAACCAGGGCATCCTGTCCGGCCACCGGCTCGGCATCCTGCTCGCCCACCACCTGGCCGCTGTAGGAGATCTGCGCCCAGTCGCCATCCACCAGCGCGCGGTCTTCGTCTACCGGCTCAATGGTGGCGCGGGACTCGCGCAGCTCGGCGATCTCGTGCTGGAACTCGTCTTCGGTGATCTCCACCGGGAGCTTCTCCACGGTCACGCTCTGGTAGCCCTCAATCGAGAAGGACGGAACGTACTCAAACACGGCCTTCACGTGCAGGGGCTGGCCGTCATCCACGGTCAGTTCCGTTACCTGCGGCTGGCCCACCGGGCGGATGCCCAGCTCGCTGACGCTCTTGTTGAAGCGCTCGGGCAGCAGGCCATCAATTACTTCCTTGCGGATCTCAGTGGCAAAGCGCCGCCGGATGACCGACTCCGGCGTCTTGCCGGGGCGGAAGCCCGGGATGCGGGCGTATTTCTGATAGCTGCGAACCACGGTGCGGAAGGCCTTGGTGACCTCCTCGGCGGGCACGTCCAGCACCAGTTCCTGGGTGCACTCCGGATTCAGAACCGGCCCGTGCTGGTGGGGGTGCGCGTGGTCATGCTCATGGTCGTGGTCGTGGCCTTCGTGCGCGTGCGCCTGCCCGGCCGTCTCAGGTTGGGGGGTGTTTTCGAGGGTATCGACTGAACTCAACGTTTTGCCTTCCGGGCGCGCCAGGCGCCAAACAAACTGCCACCACGGCCTGCTGCTCCTGGGAAAACAGCGCCGCTGGGCCGGGGAAATATCTCATCTCATGGTAAGAGGGATTTGGGGCAGGGTCAAACCGCGGCACCGCCTTTGGGGGCCGGAATGCACCGTTGGAGTCACGTTACTGCTCAGTGACGCGGGGCTTGCGCACGTAAGGCAGGAACCGGGGGTGAGCGGCGCCGTAGCAGGCGTAGTACTCGCGAGCCTGCAGCAGGCTCAGCTCGCCGTTCACGGTGCGCCGCACCTCGCGGGCGTCGGAGTCGTCCTGGCCGTCGTCTTCCCACCAGCAGACGGGGCACAGCCCCATGGAGGCCGGGGTCTCCAGTGTTTTACAGCCGCAACAGGGGCAACGAAACCGGATTTGGACTGCTGTCGCTTCCACGTCCTGATGGACGCAAATTTCCCGGAGCGCGATGACATGCATGGACCGGATATTGGGACTGTGTTGCTAACCTCTAGAAACGAAGCACGATACCGGTGGAAAAGCGGGCATGGGTTCCATTGGACGGCGACTGCGTTGGCGCACTGATGCGGTCGCCCTGGATGCGCCAGGCAAAGAACGGCGCCAGGGGAAAGTCGAGTCCGCCGCCCAGAGCATAGGCCAGCGCGCCACCGGAGATAGGGAGGTTGCGGTTGCTGTTGGACGAGTGCTCACCGCCCACCAGCCCGTGGCCGAAGATGTCCACCCCGGCAAAGCCGACGGTGATCCGCGGGCCTACCAGCACCATGGTCGTGCGCGGCACTGTGGAGTCGGCTCCCAGGCCGTAGTGGGTCAGGTCGCCCTCAAATCCCAGGAAATGGCCAGTCTTGAAGTGCACGGCCGCCTCCCAGCCGTTCAGCCCGCCCACGTTGGGGTAGAAGGTGTCAGAGCCGGTGCGGCTGAAGCCCACAAACACGTCTCCCTTGGGGATTTGCGCATGGGCGACGGGCCCCAAGCAGAGCAGAACCGGAAGAACCAGAAGAAAACGGAAATAAGAAAGATGGCGGGGGATTGGCATGAAAGAATTCCCTTCCGGCTGCCGATGCGGCAAGCCTTCCTGAATCGATGGTGGCATGCTGCGGCAGGTTGTCCGGCGCTGTTTCCGCCGGGAATCTGAAAGATTACTGCCGGCTGACCGGATAGAATCGGCGCGAGGAGGAGCCGTTCCTGATGCACTGCCATTCTGTTCGTCCCGGTTTTCTGTTGAAGTTGAGCCACGTTCTGTTGCCGGCATGGCTGGTTGCCGCTTTGTTTACCCCGTTTGCCAAGGCCCAGCCTGCACCGCTGCGGGTGGCGATTGTGGGGTTGGTCCACGGCCACGTGGAAGGATTTCTGGCGCAGTTGCCGCAGCACAAAGATGTGCAGCTTGTGGGCATAGCCGAGGCTGACCCAGCGCTGGTGGCCAAGTACAGCGGCAAGTATTCGCTGCCCCGCAGCCTGTTCTTCCCAGACACAGCGAGCCTGATCGAGGCGCGTCACCCGCAGGCGGTGCTGGTGTACACCTCCATTGCCGACCACCGCAAGGTGATTGAGACGGCTGCGCGGTTTGGGGTCTCAGCGATGGTGGAGAAGCCGCTGACCATCTCGCTGGACGATGCGCTGGCCATTCGCCGCGCCGCCCGCGAGCACCATATTCAGGTGCTGGTGAACTACGAGACCACCTGGTATGCCAGCAATCGCGCTGCTTACGACGAGCTGGAGAGCGGCCGCCTGGGCGAACTGCGGCGCGTGGTGGTGCACGACGGCCACCAGGGTCCGCAGGAGATCGGCGTGCCGCCGGAGTTTCTGGGCTGGCTCACGGACCCGGCGCAGAACGGCGCCGGAGCGCTCTACGACTTCGGTTGCTACGGCGTTGATCTGACGACGTGGCTGATGCGTGGAGAGACGCCGCAGACGGTGACGGCGGTGGTGAACCACGACAAGCCGGCGCTCTATCCCCGGGTGGACGACGATGCAACGATCGTGCTGACCTATCCGCATGCGCAGGCGGTGATCATGGGCTCGTGGAACTGGCCCTTCTCCCGCAAGGATATGGAGGTCTACGGAGCGACCGGATACGCCATTACCGTGGGAGCGGACCAGTTGCGCCTGCGCCACCAGCAGGACACCGACGAGCGCCTGAGCACGGCTGCGCCGCTGGCCGGCGCGCAGAACAACTCGCTGAGCTATTTGGCGGCGGTGCTGCGCGGCCAGCTTGTGCCCCGGGGCGACCTGACCGCGCTGGACACCAACGTGATCGTCATGCAGATTCTGGACGCGGCGCGAGAGTCGGCGCGAACGGGGAAGACGATTCGCCTGACGAAGCTGGCGGAAGAGTAAGGGCAATCGAGAGGTTGAGCAAAGAGAGCAGGCCGAGGCATGTGCCCCGGCCTGCTTTTTGCTTTGCGTTTGCGTGGGAAGACCTACGGGACGAAGACGCGGAGACGGACGTGCCACTTGGTGCTGTCGCCCGGCTTCAGGGTCACCATGCCGGTGTCCATCTTGCCCCACTCCTTGCCGAATGGGTCGGCAAAGTTGAACTGATCTTCGATGGCGACAAACTTGGCCGTGGGCGGGGCGTACATCTGGATGGTCTTGATCTCGGGTGAGATGCCCTCAATCTTTACGCCGTAGTGCGCCGCCGGGTCGATGACCTTTACGGTGACCGCGCCCTTCTTCCAGGCCAGCGTGCTCCAGTTGTCGTCATAGAAGTTCTGGGCCAGCGGCACGCCGCCCGCCGCGCGCAGATCATACTGCCCGGTGACAGGCAGCAGCTTGCCCGTGGGGAAGACGTTGTCGTAGTTATCCACCTGGGCCAGCTGGGCCCCGGGGATGTGGATGCGCACCTGGGTGCGGTCGCCGGAGGGCAGGTTGAAGTAGGGGTGCCAGCCGATGGCGATGGGCTCTGCCGCATGGCCCACGTTGCGCGCCACGATGCTGGCATCCACGGCTTCGGCCGTCAGCGTAATGGTGAAGTCGAGATCGGTCTTGGAGAACCAGTGGCCGCCGAAGTCGCCCGCATGAACCACGCCGGTGACCTCCTGCCCGCCGGGGATATCCTTCACGCGCACGTCGTCGGTCTTCGCCTTCAGAATGAGTCCGTGCATGGCGTGGCGCTCGGCGCCGGGATTCTTGCCCACGTTATTGGCGGGCAGCGTGAGGGAGTGGCCCTCCCACGACGTGGTCAGCGTCTTGCCGTCCGCAGACAGCTTGCCGCGAATGCGATTGGGATAGGGAACGAGGAAAGCCGCGCCGAGCCGATAGCCCAGGTCGCCGAAGGCGTCGTCCTTCCCGTCCAGCATCTCTTTTGCGCCGGCCAGATCGGGCGAGGCGAGCACGTCCACATTGCCCTTGCCGGGGAAGTTGGCGGTGACCTGGATCAGCTCCATGCCGCGTCCCGGAGCGAGCGTGATGCTGGTGAACTCAGGCCGGGCCTGGCTGGTGACAGCGCGCTTGAGCGTAACAATCTTCTGCCCGCCGATTTCCGTTACGGCCTGGGCGTGACTGGTGGCAATCAACGGACCCGCCACAAGAGCCGGCAGAGTCAAGGGGAGTGCGGCAAGAGCGCTCAACAGTGGTTTCATTTCCATCCATCCCTGAGGGTGCAATCAGACTCTCCGGAGCTGCGCAAGGTGCCGGGCGGTTTTTTGCGCCCGTGAAAGCGTATTCCGGATGCCGCCTCATTTTACGTCAAGCAGCAACGGATGAGCACGGCGATTTGCCGCAACGCGGCGGATATGCGGGCGGTGCGCCGGAAGAGACCTGCGGGAAACATGAAAAGCGCTGTTTCCCGCGGAGATGCGGGAGCCGCCTGCCGCTAGAACCGGAACAGGTGATTGATCTTCATGTAGAAGATGCGCTGGTCGTTCAGCAGGGAAGAGTTGGTACGGGGCAGGATGGGGTCAACCGTATTGCACGTGCCGCCTGCGCCGCGCGTGCACAGGTCGGAGTTCAGGTTGGTGTAGTCCGTGGTATAGCCCAGGTAGAACGCCGTGCCGGGATGCAGCAGATAGGTGAGCAGCACGTTGCCGTAGACGTCGCGATTGTTGGCCAGGCTGGTGTAGGTGTTGTTCGGCAGCGTAGCCAGGTACTCGCCGATGAAGTTCAGGGACCATGCCTTGTCCATCTGCAGATTCCACCGGGCCACCAACTGGTGGTTGTCATAGGCCACGTTGCCGGTGGAGGGGTCGGTAAAGCGATCGAACTCGTAGGAGCTGAACAGGTCCAGCGGCTGAACCGGCTTCAGTTCCAGGTTCAGGTGGTTCGATGCCACGTCAATCGGCGACGGGCCCTCGCCACTGACCGGCGCAAAGTTGATGACCTGACCGGCATATCCGGAGAGGCTGAGCGAGAGGGAGGGATCCGGCGACGTGTACAGGCTGGCTCCGGCAAGGTGGCTGTGGTACTCCACATTGCCCGGCAGCGTCGAGTAGTCGCTGGGCCGCAGCCGGTCCTGTCCAAGGTCTGCCCAGAAGGAAAGGCTGGTGCGGTGCTTGAAGTTGAAGCTGTACGAAGGATTGAAGTAGAAGTCCAGCGGCAGCGATGTGTGGTCCCAGAGCCGCTCCATATAAATGCCGAACCCATGCGAGAGCAGCGGACCGTGCGCGGGGCGGAAGGTATAGGCGAAGCGTCCGCGGGGGGCGCGCACGTCGGGACGCGTAAAGAAGCCCGTCTGCGTCTGGTAGCCGGCCGCCGTGTCGCCGTAGCTGAACCAGAATGAGCTATGCAGATCGGCATAGCTTACGCTCTGCCTCCAGGCCTGCCCACTGTGCCACGCGTTCCCTGTGTCGAATGTCTCCGATGTGACTCCCTGGCCTGCGATGGTCCAACGCTCGGCCAGCCGCACACGATAATCCACGCCGCCATTGCGGTTGAAGGAGTTCAGATACTCGTGGTCGGCAAAGATCACGCCCACGTTGGACTGGCTGCCGATGTCGCGGTTGACGCGGGCAACGTAGAAATGCGAGCGCGATCCGTAGCCTGCCGTGCCGGGAGGAACCTGCAGGCCGGGGTTGCGATCGTCCACGCTGAGCAGGCCCAGGGCGTAGTCGCCCACTTTGCCCGTCAGCCGCTGGCCAAACTGCGGCATCACGATGTTGGGCGTGTAGTAGAGATTTACCGGCGTTTGAAAGTAGCTGGCATTCTCAATGAAAAAGGGCCGCAGCTCCGGGTAGTAATACTGGAAGCGCTGATTGGGCGGCGCGGGATTGTTGATGCCAATCTGGCTGAAGTCCGGGTTGAAGGTCATGTCGAGCACAAGGCTGTTATGCAGCACGGCCTTGGTGTCCAACCCCGTGTATCCCTGCAGTTTCTTATCGTTGAAGAAAGGATTGACCGGGTTCACGGTGTTCAGCTGCCGGTAGTTGTGGGCCAGTCCGTAGGGCTCAAACTGCCAGTTCCTGCCACGCTCGATGTTCTGGAAGCCCTGTGCCTCCGCCTCCTGCGTGAGCTGCCCGGCCACCTCGTGCTTCACCT
>JAJYBT010000093.1 GCA_021778875.1 Acidobacteriota bacterium
CGTTGGCGTAGAGGGCGTCCACGGTCTTCACCAGGGTGCCCGCCGTATCAATAATGTCGTCGATGATGAGGCAGTTCTGCCCTTCCACATCGCCCACCACGTTCATCACTTCCGCCACGTTGATATCCGTGCGGCGTTTGTCCACGATGGCGAGCGGGGCTCCCACCTTCTGCGCGAAGAAGCGCGCGCGCTCCACGCCGCCGGCATCCGGCGAAACCACGGTGAGGTTGGGCAGGTTGAGCTCGCGGAAGTAGCTGACGAGCACGGGGCTGGCAAACAGGTGATCGACGGGGATGTTGAAGAAGCCCTGGATCTGCGCCGCGTGCAGGTCCACGAACAGGGCGCGGTTGGCCCCGGCCGTGGTGAGCAGGTCGGCGATAAGCTTGGCGCTGATGGCCACGCGGGGGCGGTCCTTGCGGTCCTGGCGGGCGTAGCCATAGTACGGCACGACCACCGTGATGCGGGCCGCCGAGGCGCGCTTGAGCGCATCGATCATGACCAGCAGCTCCACCAGGTGCTGATCCACCGGGTAGCAGGTGGGCTGCACGACGAAGACATCCACGCCGCGCACGTTCTCCAGCAGCTGGAAGTAGACCTCGCCGTCGGCAAAGCGCTGCAGCTTGGCCTCGCCCACCGGGACGCCGATGTGACGGCCGATCTCCTCGGCGAGCGGCCGGTTGGCCGAGCCGGAGAAGAGCTTGAAGCGCTTATCCTCACTCAGGCTGCGGGCGCGCTTGCGCTCGGCGGCCGGCTTGGCCTCCCTGGCGCGAGCCGCTGCATCCAGCGCCGAGCCCTCGCGGGGCGCGCCTGTTCCGCCTGCCTGCTGCTTGTCTTCCAACGTTGCCGTCACTGTTCCTGCTTCCATCTGAAGAGCACCTCCAAGCTGGTTGGCTTTGGCTGCGTTCCGGGATAAATCCCTTAAAAAAACTTTGGCTGGGCGACTAGGATTCGAACCTAGACAAGTGCCTCCAAAGGGCACTGTCCTACCATTAGACGATCGCCCAACTTGGCGAATCTCCAGGTCCTCCCTGGAAACCGCCTCTGACAGCCGTCCGCGAGTCTCTCTCTCGCCCGGCACAACTGTCAACACACTTACGGCTGAAGCATTTCGCCCCAGTAGGCCGATCGCGGCAGGGTACGCGTCCGATGACTCTGGACGCCGGCTGCCTGCAACCGCTGCTGGGCTGCTTCCGCATCTCCGCGGGCCAGGTACAGCCCGAAGAGTGCCGAACCGGACCCGGACAGCGAGGCATGGAGGGCTGCCTCCGGCGTGCCGTGAGCTGCAAGAAGACGCTTGATTTCAGCAAGGGAAGGATGCTGGGAGAAGACGACGCGTTCGAAGTCGTTTTGAATCCAGCTCGTGATCCCGGTGCGGACAAGCGCGGACTCTTGAGGTCCGGCCAGGTCCCCTCCCGCGGAGAGGACACCGGAGGAGCCGACTCCCGGCCGACCCTGGGGGATTGCTCCCGCAAAGGCGCTGGCATAGGCGCGGCTCAACTCATTTAGTTTAACGGCACTGGTCTCGGCGGTCAAACCTTCTGTGAGGCAGAGGGCATCCCAGTCGCGAAAGGCCTGCGGCGTGGAGACGCCGACGGCGGGGGTGGCGACGACGCACCAGACCGGCTCGATATCCGGCAAGGGATAGACCTGCTGGCCGCGGTCGAGGCCCAACACAGTTCCGCCGATGAGGAACAGCGGCACATCCGAGCCGACCTGCTCGGCGATCTGGAGTCGTCGGGCGGGCCAGAGCTCGCCGGCCTGCGCGGCCAGGTCCAGCTCCACCTCCAGCCCGATGAGGGCGGCAACCGCGTTGGCCGAGCCCGCGCCCAGGCCACCCTGCACTGGCAGGCGCTTCTCAATATGGATTTCGACCTCGGCCGCGATGCCGAGCGTCTGCAGCGCGAGGGCGGTCATCTTCCAGGCGGTGTTGCGGGCGTCGCCGGGCACGCGCCGGTCGTTGGAGGTGAGGCGCAACGCCGTTTTTGCCGCACGACGGGCCGTAACCGTTACCAGATCATAGAGTTCCAGGGTCTGGTAGACGGTGGCCAGGGCGTGGAAGCCGTCAGAGCGCGGAGCTCCGATGCCCAGGCCAAGGTTGATCTTTGCGTGCGAGCGGACGGCGGTTGGCATACCGAACCATTGTAGAACCAGCCGGTTTGCCTAAACGGAAAGGGCGCCGCGCACCATGACGGCTGCATCGCGCAGGGTGGCTACCGGGTCGCCGGTGGGCAGGAACTCCATGGCCACGGTGTGGCGATAGCCGAGCTGAGCCAGCTTGCGGTAGATGCTGGCATAGTTGATTTCTCCGGTGCCGGGCTGGTGGCGGCCGGGCACGTCGGCCACGTGAATGAGGCCGATGACGTCGATGTGCTTCTCCAGCTTCTCGATGAGGTTGCCTTCCGCAATCTGCTCGTGGAAGAGGTCGTAGAGGAACTGGACCTGGGGGTGATTGACGGCGCGCACAATCTGGATGGCCTCGGCCGCGGAGGGGAGAAAGTAGTGGGGATTCTCCTCGGGGTCGATGCACTCCAGCAGCAGGCGGACGGGCTGGCCGTTGATCTGGCGGCCCTGGACGAGGGCGGCGGCCTGCCTGAGCGTCTCCACTGCGGCCTGGTGCTGCTGCTCGCGCGTGAGGCCGGGCACTGCGTTGCCGGTGAGCACAATCATCGCCGGGCACTCGAGGGTCTGCATGGGCACGAGCGCCTGCTGCAGTTCGGCCAGAAACGCCTGCCGGGTGGCGGGGTTGGCGACACCGTTGGCGAGGCCGGCGGTGGCGTCGAACTGGAGGTTGAGGCGGCGGCGGGCGGCGTTGACGCGGGCGAAGTCGGCGGCCGACCAGTGCTCGCGCTGATACTCGCCGACCAGCTCGACGTTAGTGTAGCCAGCCTCGGCGATCTTCTGCAGGCGCTGCTCAAACGGCAGATCGCGATAGACCGTCCAGAGCATGACGGAGAGCGGAAAGGGCGAGGTCCGGGGCAGAACCTTGCCCGCAGCAGCGGAGGGCAGCGCGCGCGATGCGGGAGCCACGGCACCTGCCATGGCGGCGGCCACGGCCTGCGAAAACGTACGACGATTCATGCACATCTCCTGTAGAGCAGACGAATGGCCTGGGAAGGCCTTCTTCAGCTTTGTACCTTGCCGGAACGGCGGAGCGCCTGCCAGTCCTTCTCGGTCTGGTCAGCATAGAGGACGCCGAAGCGGCCCAGCGAATCGGCAAAGCCGTCGCCTGCGCCGAGATAGCCGGAGAGGGCCAGCGGGTCACTGGAGCGGGCATGGCCGCGCGCGAGCAGTTCCCCGCAGATCTCAGCAAATGCCGCCAGTCCGCTGCCGGCCAGATCTTCGATTGCGATGGAGCCCTTGTGATCGTTCAACTGGCGGACGAGAAAATGGCGGCCGTCCATGTGCGTCCAACCAAGGAAGGGGTCTGACTGCACCTGCATGGCGCGCTGGCCCTCCACCACGCGCTGGCCGTTGTGGTGGGCGGGATGCGCGTCTGGCAGATAGGGGCTGTAGGCGGAGACCGCCTCCTCTTTCATCTGCAGGAAGAGCGGATCCTGCGGGCCGTTGCCCTCAAAGTAGATGCAGTAGTCGCGCAGGCCTACGGAGCCGGTGCCCACCACTTTGAAGGCAACATCCATGGGGCGATAGAGCGAGAGCAGGTGACGGCGCTGCGGCTCCAGCATCTCGCGATAAGGCCCGAGGGCGGCCAGCACCTTGCGCTGCTGCGCGCTGGTGATGTGGGTAAGCGTGGGCTTGATCTGCTGGAAGCGGCGCGGTGCGCCGGGCTTGCCGCCGGCGGGCTCGGTGAGCTGCTCCAGTGTGTGCGGCGGGGTGGCGCGCTCGGCCTTCAGCAGCGCATCGTGCACGGGCTGCACGGAGCCGATGCGGTGCACCTGGAAGCGGGCCACCTCAAGGGTGGGCATGGCGGCGAACTTGTGCATCAGCGTGCAGTAGCTCTCGATGCAGGTTTCCACGGCCTGGCGGGCGGTGGCGTCCTTGTGGCCGGACTCGCGGCCGGCGAGCACCAGCGACGCGGCCATGCGCTTGAGGTCCCACTCAAACGGGCCGTGGATGGTCTCGTCGAAGTCGTTGATGTCGAAGACGAGGCGGCCGTCGGGCGCGGCGAAGGCACCGAGATTGCGCACGTGGGCGTCTCCGCAGAGCTGGCTGAGGAGGCCGGTGTTGGGAATGAGGGCGAGGTCTGCCGCCATGACCGGAGCGGCCCCGCGAAAGTAGCCGAAGGGCGACTGGGCCATGAGCTGATGCTTGAGCTTGACGAGCGCAGGGACGCGGCCGCGCTCCACGCGCGCCAGCAGCGCCAGCGGCACGGCCGTGCGCGCCTTCAGGTTGAGCTCGCCGTGCTGCTGCCGGCCGAGCTGCTTGCGCCGCGCCTGGCCCAGGCTGCGACGCTCTTCCGGTGTGGCCACATGCATGTCCGGGAACATACACCGTTGCCCCGGAGGACGCAACTGCCTTTGAGTCAGGCCGAAAGCACAAACGCGAGAGAAATCCCGGTTGCGGTACACTGCTCAAAATGTGCCCGGCAGGGGAGCGACCAGCCCACACAACGGATCGGGCCATGACCACGGAGGAGTCCCCCATTGAAGCCTGCAGCCGCAATCCTTCTTCCGGCAGTTCTCGTCTCGTGTTGGCTTACAGTTCCGGTGGTTGCGCAAGCGCCCGCCGTTCCTCTTACGGTGGAGAAGATCTACGGGCATGGCCCGCTGATCGGGAATCTGCCGGAGAATCTGACCTGGTCGCCGGACGGAAACCATCTGAGCTATCTGGACGGCGGGGCGCTGATTGATCTGAACCCAGGCACGGGCCGGCCGCACATCCTGGTAAGCCGGGCCAAGATGGCTCCGCTGGCTGGCACGGCGGACACGGAGCAGGATCGCGACCATCGCAGCCGGTATGGGATGTCCAGCTACATTTGGGCGCCGGACTCGCGGCACCTGCTGTTCGACTCGCACGGCAGGCTGTGGCTCTATGACCTGAGCAACGGGACGGGCGTGGAGATTGGGTTTACGAGCATGGCCTCGGGCGACGATCCCAAGTTCTCGCCCAACGGCGAGGCCATCTCGTTCATCCGCAATCACGGGCTGGCGGTGGTGCATCTGCACGAGCCGGGAACGCCGATCCGCATGCTGGCGCCCGCGCCGAATGAAGCGACACTCAACGGCGAAGTGGACTGGGTGTATGAAGAGGAGCTGGGAACGCGGACCAACTACGTGTGGGCGCCGGACTCGAAAGGCGTGGCGTTTCTGCAGTCGAACGAGGCCGAGGTGCCGATCTATCCCATCACGGACTGGATTCCGACGCACACGACGGTGTATTTGCAACGCTATCCGCAGGCGGGTGACCCCAACCCGGATGTGCGCGTGGGCGTGGTGACCGCGCAGGGCGGGCATCCGCTGTGGGTGAAGCTGCCCATGCGCCAGGGCGAGGACTATATTCCGCGCTTTGGATGGGTGGATCGCAAGACGCTTTGGATCGAGGTGCTGTCGCGCGATCACAAGCACAGGACGATCTACTTCACCGACCTGGGAACCATGTTGTCGCACTCTGTGCTGCAGATAGACGACGACAAATTCCTGGACCAGAACTACGACGTGTTTGTGCAGGACGGCAACCTTGTGCTCTCCAACTGGAGCAGCGGGCACAACCACCTGTGCCTCTACAGCTACAACCCGGCGAAGCTGAGCGAGACCACGGCCAAGCTGGAGCGGCAACTGACCAGCGGCGACTTTGAGGTGGGCGACATCTACCGCGTGGACAGCAAGCACAAGCTGGTGCAGTACGCCTCCAACGAAGGCAATCCGCTGGAGCAGCAGATCTGGCAGGTGAGCTTTGCGGGCGAGCGCAAGCCGCTGAGCACGGACCACGGTGGCCACGATGCGAACTTTGCGCCGGACGGCAATTACTTTGTGGACAAGTTCTCCACGCGCATGACTGCGCCGACGCTGCAATTATGCAAGACGGGAGGCGCGTGCCACGTCTTCTGGGCAACGCGCGCGCTGGATCCGTACGGGCTTCGTCCGCCGGAGCAGATGGAGGTGAAGGCGCAGGACGGCACCACGCTCTACGCCACGCTGCTGCTGCCCGCCAATAAGGACCTGCCGGCAAGCGTGCCGCTGATTCTGAATCCCTACGGCGGGCCGGGAGCGCAGACCGTCGCCAACCACTGGGGGGACGGCCTGCTGTTTGACGAGCTGCTGGCCGAGCATGGATTTGCCGTGCTGCATACAGACAACCGCGGCATGGCGGGGCGCGGGCGCGCCTTTGCCCAGGCGGCCTACCACAACTTTGGCCCGGTACAGATGGAGGATCAGCTGACGGCGCTGGACGCTGCGTTGAACAAGTATCCGCAGCTGGACCCGAAGCGCGTGGGCTGGTGGGGCTGGAGCTGGGGCGGCACGTTCACGCTGTACGCCATGACGCACTCGGACCGCTTCCGCGCGGGAGTCTCGGTGGCGCCGGTGACGGACTGGCGCAACTACGACTCTGTGTACACGGAGCGCTATATGAGCCTGCCGACGGAGTTTGCGCAGGGGTACCACGACTTCTCCGTGGTGAACTCGGCGGCCAAGCTGCACGGGCGGCTGCTGCTGGTGCACGGCACGGGCGATGACAATGTGCACATGGAGAACTCCGTGCAGTTTTTGCAACGGCTGATTGAGGCGGGGATTCCGTATGACCTGCAGCTCTATCCGCGCAAGACGCACTCCATTGCTGGGCCGGACGTGCGGACGCACCTGTACAACCGCATCCTGAGCCAATTTGAGCAGTATCTGAAGCCGCCGGCGGAGTAGGCAGGAGAGAGAGCGATGGCGCAGCGGCCTTCCGCGTGGAAGCGCGCGCTGCGGCTCGTGGGCACACGTCCGCGCTTGCGGGACAGGCTGGGAATTAAGACAGGAAGGACTTCGCCGGGGTTTGCGCGCGAATCCTGAGCCGCCACGCCGGAAGCGCTAAACCTGGTGGTGGCGGAAGATATCGTCCTTGTCGCGGCACGGGCACTTTGTGCACTCAAGGCAGCAGACGAGTAGCACCGCAACACCCACCGTGACGAGGATGGCGAGGATATTCGCGAACTGCGCAAACCAATGTGCGACGCTGTGCATGAGCCAGGACAGCATAATCCTACTCCAAAAGCTGCCGCGAGATAGCCGGCGTTGGGGGCAACAGATCGAGCCTTGGAGCGCCGGTATTCCGGCGAAACAAGTCTATCACCGGATTTTGGGCACCGCCATAGGGATTCCGTTGCGCTCAAGAGAAGAAAGGGCGAAAATGAATCGGTATGTCCACCGGGGCCAACACGGCAGCCAATCAGCCACCTGAAGAGTGGCCGGAGGAGCTGCGCCTGCCGGCAAAGGCAGCGGCGGAACCAGCGCGGGAGGCAGCGCAGGGGCCGTGCCTGAACTGGCTGTTTGTGGACCTGAACTCCTACTTTGCCTCAGTGGAGCAGGAGGTGCACCCAGAGCTGCGGGGGCGTCCGGTGGGCGTGGTGCCCATGATGGCGGACACAACCTGCTGCATTGCCGCCAGTTATGAGGCGAAGGCGCACGGCGTAAAGACGGGCACGAACGTGGGCGATGCCAAACGGATGTGTCCGGGGCTGGTGCTGGTGGAGGCGGACCACGAGCTGTATGTGAAGTAC
>JAJYBT010000094.1 GCA_021778875.1 Acidobacteriota bacterium
CGGCGGTGCGGCCAAGGAGTTCGAGAGAAGAGTCGTTGTCGACCTCGTAGCTTTCGCCCGTCTTGACGATCACGCCGCAGTGGCCGTGGCTGGTGTACTCGCAGAGGCAGACGTCGGCGATGAGCAGGAGCTCCTTTGCGGCGGAGGATTGCTTGAGCGCGCGGAGGGCCTGCTGGACGATGCCGTTGTCATCCCATGCGCCGGTTGCCTGATCGTCTTTGGTGTCGGGGAGGCCGAAGAGGAGCAGGCCGCCGATGCCGAGGCTGGCGGCTTCTTCCGCATCGCGCACCGCCTCGTCAACGGAGAGATTGAAGACGCCGGGCATGGAGCCGACGGCGCGGCGGACGCCTTCTCCGGGACAGAGGAAGAGCGGATAGATCAGGTCGCCGGGGTCGAGGGTGGTTTCGCGGACGAGCGCGCGGAGCGACTCAGTGCGGCGCATACGGCGCATGCGAGTGACGGGAAAACTCATGACTTCGATTGTACTGCGCAGGGAGGCGCGATGCTGTGGCTTCCCGCGGCAAAAGGGGGTGTCAGACTTACCCCGGAACGAAGAGCGGTGTCTGCCTGGCTGCCTGGATGGCGTCGTGAAGCAATGGCGGAGCGCCTTCGGACGGAAGTTATAAGCTTTTTTTGAGGGAGTTATTGAATACATGGCGGCGTCGAGAGTAGGATGTCGGCGATTACCGAATCACATGCAGAGTTAGGAGCGAACGAACCTGTGAAGCGCAGAACTGCGGTTTCGGCGATGGCCGGATTCTTGATGTGCACTTTACCTGGAGCGCTTGCATTATGGGCACAACAACAGCAGCAGCAGCAGCCGACACTGAGCAAGGATGACCAGTACAAGATCTCGGAGATGTTGCGGGACGCCCGAGACGACGTGAAGAAGCATTACTACGATCCAAAGCTGCAAGGCCTGGATTGGGACGCGCAGTACAAGCGATTCTCGGCCATGATTCCGAGGGCGCAGGATATTGGCACGGGCTTCGAGATTATTGCCTCATTTCTGGATGAGCTGAAGGATTCGCATACTTATTTTATGCCGCCGATGCGTTCGACGCGCTACGACTACGGGTTTCGATTTGCGCTGATCGGCAACGGATGCTTCGTCACTCATGTGCGACCCGCGACGGACGCTGAGTCCAAGCTGCGCGTCGGTGACCAGATCGTGCAAGTGGATGGCTACAATCTCAATCGCGACGATTTCCATAAGCTGGGATACTTTCTGAACATTCTTTCTCCTCAGGTGGCGGAACAGCTCGACCTGCGATCACCGACGGGCGAGGTTCGGCGGGTGGTTGTGCGGTCGAGCGTCAGGCCCCTCAAGAAAATCATGGATTTGACCGGGGAGAGCGATGGCTTCGATCTGGTGCGGCGCGGTGAGAATGAAGATCATGCGACCCGGGCTCGGCTGATCGAGAACGGGGACCTTGCGATCTGGAAGTTGCAGCAATTCGATCTTGACTCCGGCGAAGTGGACAAGTTCATCGGCCAGGCGCGCAAGCATAAGACACTGATTCTTGATTTGCGCGGGAACCCCGGCGGAGCAGTGAAGACACTGCAGTACATGGTGGGTTCCTTTTTCGACCATGACATCAAGACCAGCGACCAGGTGGGCAAAAAGGGATCCAAGGCGATGATCGCCAAGCATCACGGGACTCCGTTCAACGGAAAGCTGATCGTGCTGGTGGATGCGGGGTCTGCCTCCGCTTCAGAGATATTTGCCCGTGTAGTTCAGTTGGAACACCGTGGAACGGTGATCGGCGACCGGACGGCCGGGGCCGTGATGGAAGCGCGGTACTACGAGGAATCGCGGGGGGTCGACACCAAGTTCTTTTATGGGTTCAGCGTGACTGAAGCCAACCTGATCATGACGGACGGAAAGAGTCTTGAGAAAACTGGTGTGACGCCGGACGAGTTGGTGCTGCCGACAGCGGCCGATCTGGCGGCGGGCCGCGACCCCGCGCTGGTGCGCGCGGCGGAATTGGGTGGCGTGAAGTTGGACCCGGTCGAGGCCGGCAAAATGTTTCCGTTCGAGTGGCTGCCTTTCTAGGCGGCTCAGGCTTAAGTCAACTGGTCGTAGAGCGTGGCGTTGCGATAGCCGAGGAGCGTGACGAGGGTCCAGATGCCAAGGGCCGTGCCGATGGGGATTCTGACCAGGCTGAGGAAGGCCGCTACGATGGCGACGACGCGGCCCCACTGGGCGCGCTGCCAGAGTCCCCAGCCGGCGGCCAGGGCGAGCGCGGAACGGAGCCCGACGAAGACCCAGGCAAAACGCAGGATCATCGGGAAGAACCATTCCGGGCCCATGGGGCCATGTTCCCAAGGGCCGCGCGGCCATGGTCCGAAGTGCCCCATGAGGAATTGATTGGCGAAGAAGAGCCCGATGGTGCCGAGGACCAGGGAGAGTCCGCCGTAGACGAACCAGACAATGGAGAGCGCCTTGATTCTGCCGTCGTAGTTCTGCACCTGGAAGTCGAGGTTGGGAATGGGCGGAGCGATGGGACGACCACACTTGGGGCATGCGGGCTGCCCTGGCACCAAGACCTGACCACATCCACTGCAAAACATGATTGCCTCCTGATTCGAGCAAACCGGCATCGAGGTCCGTCTGGTTCGGCCCGGCATGCCGTGCTGAGAATGCTACGCAACCTGGACGAGGGTTGTTCCGCGGTGCTGCGTGACGCCGGCCAGGTGAAAGGATTCTACTCCCTGCTGGTGGCCGGACGCCTGCGGTCCCAGCGCTCGGCGTGGCGGTCGTCGCGCTGGACGAGGGCGAGAATGCGGCCCTGCGCGTCGCGCTCGGCGATGATGCGCGTGATGCTGCTGCCGTTGGGATAGAAGAGGATGGACGGCGACTCGGCGGCCAGCTCGGCGATTTCGCCGTAGACGTTTTTCTGGTAAAGCTGCTCGCCCTGCAGGAAGACGGTGACAGCAAGTTGACCGTGTGCGTCGTAGTACTCGCCGGTGAAGCTCTCAAGCTGCGCCGGCGTAAGGCGCAGCGCGGGCGGGTGCAGGGGAATGATGATGCGCTCGGCCAGCGGAGGGAGTTCCTCCCTGGGCAGGCGGCGCTGGGAGAGCAGCCAGCGGGGCAGGTCGGGTTCGTTGAAGGCGCGGGTCCAGCAGTCGTGCTTGAGGCCCTGGTAGACCCAGAGGCGGATGTGGCCGCTGGAGGCCTTGAAGGCGTCGAACATCAGCTCGCTTTCGCGCGGGGGCACGATGTGGTCGTCGCTGCCGTGGAAGATCCAGACGGGCGTGCGGCCGAGGGCGCGGGCGTACTCGGCGGGCAGAGTGGCGGAGTCATGCCAGCGCTCGGGAGCGTAGCTCCAGAAGACGCCGCCGGCGGCGATGGCGATGGCAGCCCAGCGCTGCGGGCGCAGGCGGGCCAACTCCCATGCTCCGTATCCGCCGAGGGAAAGGCCGGTGAGGTAAGTGCGGGCGGGGTCGGCGTGGAACTCGGCGGTTTCCTGATCGAGGGCGGCGATGGCCATGGCCATGATGGCGGGGTCGGTCCAGTATTGATGCTGCGGGCACTGGGGCATGACGATGATGAAGGGCCAGCGCTCGGGGTGGTCGCGCACGGCCGCGGGGAGGCCGATCTGCGTTTGCCACATGCCCTCGGCGCCGCGCTCGCCACGGCCATGCAGAAAGAGAATGATGGGCCAGCGCTTGTGGTCGTCGCGTCGCCAGTCTTCAGGCAGGTAGACCTGGAAGTGATAGGCAGCCTTGTTCAGCACCAGCGTGCGATTGAGGAAGCCGGTTTCCTGGCGGTGGGTCTGGCGGGCGATGTGGAGCTCGGCCGCGGTGGCGCTGGCTTTGGCGGGCGCGAACGCCCAGGCGATCCAGAGGCAGGCCGCCATCAGTCCAGGAATCCTGTGCATAGTCGCATTTCATCATAGAACGGCGCGTTGGGCGGATGCGGAATGATGGCGAACCGCGAGTTCGTGGCTGACTCATTTGCAGAGGAAATGAGGCAGAAGTATTTCTTTCGATTTTCCTGGCGGAATTTTTACGAGCGGGCATGAAACAATCTAGACACCCAACAGACGATGCCCATGAACACTCTCGAACCCGGAGACATGCTGGACCACTATCGCATTGAGGCGGCGGTTGCCCGCACCGGCATGTCCACGCTCTACAAGGCGACGGACCTGCATGATGGGAAGCTGGTGGCGGTGAAGGTTCCGCATGCGGAGATGGAGGCGGACCCGGTTCTGTTTGAGCGCTTCAAGCGCGAGGAAGAGATTGGTCAGATGCTGGACCATCCGGGCATTGTGAAGACCTTCAACGGGGAAGTGCGCAGCCGCGTGTACATGGTGATCGAGTGGGTTGAGGGGCGGCTACTGCGCACGATTCTAAACGCCGAAAGGAAGCTGCCGGTCGAGCGGGCGGTGAAGATCGCGCTGGGGATGTGCGACGCGCTGGACACCATGCACAAGCGGGGCATTGTGCATCGCGACCTGAAGCCGGAGAACGTGATGGTGGACGCGGATGACCGGATCAAGCTGATCGACTTTGGGATTGCGATGAAGGAAGACGCGCGGCGGCTGACGTTTGTGAATCTGACGGCCTCGCTGGGCACGCCGGACTATATCTCTCCCGAGCAGGTGAAGGGGAGCAGAGGCGACCAGCGGAGCGACATCTATGCGCTGGGCATCATGCTCTACGAGATGCTGACGGGGCGGGTGCCGTTTGTGGGGCAGAATCCGCTGGCGGCGATGAATGAGCGCGTGCTGAATGAGCCGACCTCACCGCGCGGGCTGAATGCGGAGATTGCGCCGGAGCTTGAAGAGATCTTGTATCGCGCGCTGGAGCGGGACCCGCGGCATGACTATGCAATCGTGCACGAGATGGCCTGGGACCTGGAGCATCAGGAGCAGGTGGGCGTGGAAGAGCGCGGCGTGCGGCCGGCGGCGCGCGGCGGGCGGCAGGCGGTGAACAGGAAAGTGCTGCTGTATGCGGGGCTGGCGCTGGTGCCGGTGTTGCTGTTTGGGCTGATGCTGCTGCTGGCGAAACGGTGAAGCAGCGGTTGCGCTGGTGAGGTTGTTTGATCCCATGTCTCAAAAGCGAGACATGGGGCACCCGGCTCCCGGTGGCTGTTTACTGCGGAGGTCATTTGATCCCATGTCTCAAAAGCGAGACATGGGGCACCCATTTTCGTGGTGGGCCGGGCCTGGTCCATCCTAGGACACAGGTGAGAAGGGGAGATTCGAGTTACGAGTCTCCCCTTGTTTTTTAGTAGCACTTCTCTTTGGCTAGCGGTAGGAGTCGTCGCGGTGGATTACGAACTCGGGGTAGGCACCGCCGCCGAGTTCGTGGAGGTCCATGCCGATGCGCTCGCCGTCGGCTTCTACGCGGAAGGGGAGCACGCGGTTGAGGAGCCAGAACAAGAGATAGACGAGCGGCAGGATGAGTCCGAGGAGGGTGGCGACGCCGACGAGCTGGGCGATGAGCTGGCCGGGCGCGGGGGCGAAGATGCCTGCGGCGATGAGTCCCCAGATGCCGCCGACGGCGTGTACGGAGATGGCTCCGGATGGGTCGTCGATGGAGAGGGCGAGCTCGAGGAGTTCGACGAAGACAGGGGTGATGATGCCGGCGACGATGCCGGCGATGAGGGCTTGAACGGGCGTGGCGACGCTGGCGCAGGCGCTGGAGGTGACGAGTCCGGCGAGCCATCCGTTGGCGCAGAGGCTTGCGTCGGGCTTGCCGAAGCGGATGCGGGTGATGGCAAAGGTAGCGGCGAGGGCTCCAGCGGCGGAGAGCAGCGTGCTGATGGCGACCACGGGCAGCGCGGTGGGCGTGATGTTGAGCCAGAGGATGGCTCCGGCCATGTTCCAGGCGAGCCAGCCGACGAGCGCGAGCAGGCAGCCGAAGAGGACGTAAACGGCGTTGTGGCCGGGCATGGCGGTGGAGAGGCCTTCGCGGGGGAACTTGCCTTTGCGCGGGCCGGCGATCCAGACGACGACGAGCGCGCTGAAGCCGCCGAGGACGTGGACGAGAGACGCTCCGCCGCCATCGAGGAAGCCTTGGCCGAGCGCGAAGTTGATGCCGAGTTGAGAGAGCCAGCCGGTTCCCCAAACCCAATAGGCAAGCAGGGGGAAGACGATGGCGGCGAGGATGGCGGCGCCTGCTGCGCCAGCGGCGATGCGCCAGCGATCTGCTCCCGAGCCCCAGGGAATGAGGACGGCGAGGGCGACGGCGAGGAACTCGAAGAGGATGCCGAGCTGGGTCTGGACGGTTTCCGCGCCGAGTCCGCTGAGCGCGAAGTGTCCCTGTCCGATCCAGTTCCATGGCTTGCCGGCAATCTCAAAGAGATAGCCAGCGGGTGGATAGGCGAAGGTGGCGCCGATGAGCGCGAAGACGATGACGGCCACAGCGATGAGCACAAGACTGCCGAGCAACGACTGCGCAGCCGAGCGCGCACGGCCCAGGCCTGTGTTGATGAGCGCCACGCCCGCGATGGCGAGCGGCGCGAGGAGCAGGAGCACGAGGGTGAGAGCGAAAGCCGTCTCAGGGAAGGGAAGAGCTGCGAATGGATCCATGGCTACTTTTCTCCTCGGTTCGCCATATTGGCGCGCACGGCTACAGTGAGGCCGATGAGTTCGACGATCAGGCCGGATAGAACAAAGGCCGCGCGGGGCGCGGGCGAGGAAAACAGCACGATGGCTGCAACCGAGAGGAAGAATCCTGCTGGCATGACCAGCAGTCCGGCGCTTTTCATGGTCCTACCCTTTCAAACTTGCATTTGATGGATGACCGCTCTCCAGACGCTTGCCCGAGAATGCTGGAGGAATTTGCGATAGAGCGCAACTGGTTGAAAACGTCCTTATGCATTCTAAAGCATCTGAAGGTTAGCATTGAGGAGACGGTTGCTTTGTTGGCGCGCATTTGTGTTGCCGGGCCGCGCTACTTCTTCTTTCCTATTTCATCGGAGGTCTTGTTGATGAGTTATCTGAACCGGCTGGTGGCGAACCCGCTGGGCGCTTTCAGTGTGCTTTCTGTGGCGGCGTTTCTTGAGGTCTGGGGCGACACGTTTTTTCAGGTTAGCTTTTACCGCTCTGCCGGGATGGGGCGGGTGCTGGCGTTTGCGGCGGGCGTGGCGGTGCTGGCCTGCTACGGGTCAGTGGTCAACGTGCCGCAGTGGGATTTTGGCAAGCTGCTGGGCGTGTACGTGGTGCTGTTTTTTGTGATGGCGCAACTGCTGGCGCGGGTGCGGTTTGGGCAGTCGCCCACGCCGCCGATTTATGCCGGCGGCGCGCTGATTGTGGCGGGCGGGCTGGTGATTGCGTTCTGGAAGGGGTGAGCCTGGCGCTGGGGATCGTGGTGCGATGAGTTGGCGGCAGATCTGTTCAAATGCGGCTGGTGATTGCCTGATACATCAGGACTGCTCCGATGATGCCGAGGCCGAGGTAAGCGTACTTCATGAAGACCTCGGCGCGCATGCGGTGATTGATGACTCTGCCGAGCAGGACGGCGGGCAGCATGACGGGCAAGGCGAGCAGATAGTAGCGCGTTACGGCGTGGACCCAGAGGCCGCTGAGCCAGTAGCCGGTCATGCCGATGAGGCTTGCCGGCAGGAAGTAGGCCTGCAAGGTGGCGCGGAAGTGCTGCGCTGACCATCGGCGCATGGAGCCGTAGATG
>JAJYBT010000095.1 GCA_021778875.1 Acidobacteriota bacterium
TTGCATGCAATGACCGAGATCATCTTTGAAGTGCGCGAGGACGTGGCTGACGGCGGTTTCTCGGCCTCTGCCCTTGGCTACGGCATCCACACCCAGGCAGAGACACTGGAGGAATTGCGCACCATGGTCAAGGACGCCGTCCACTGCTACTTCGACGACTCCATGCAAGCACCCAAAATTATCCGCCTCCATTTCGTGCGGGAAGAAGTGCTGGCCGCATGAAGCTTCCCCGCGACCTTGACGGCCCGCGACTGGTCAAGGCGCTCGGCATCCTGGGGTATCAGGCGACCCGCCAGACAGGCTCCACATGCGTATGACCACCCAGCGCGACGGCGAGAATCACGAAGTAATCCCCAACCACAATCCAATCAAGACGGGCACGCTTTCAAGTATCCTCAAGCACATCGCCGCTCACCACAAAATGAGCATGGACGACCTGCTGAAGATGCTCGACCTGTAAGCAAGCATGCCAACCCCGCCTCCCGCTAAACTGAACATGTGACCGAAATCCGCGAATTCATCCGCCAGCTCCCCAAGGCCGAGCTGCATCTGCACCTCGAAGGCGCCATTCTGCCCTCCACGCTCGTCGAGCTAAGCCAGCGGCACGACAAGACGCCCATCACGCAGGCCCAGGCCGAAGCCCTCTACCGCTTCACTGACTTCAGCGGCTTCATGGACGCCTTCAAAGCCGTCACCGGCCAGCTCATCCACCCCGAGGACTACGAACTCGCCGCCTGGCGCATGATGCAGCAGCTTGCCGCGCAGGGCGTGGTCCACGCCGAGGTCTACATCTCCGTCGGCGTCATCTACCTCTGGCGCAACCACGACCCCGCTGTCTTCGAGCCCATCTTCGCCGGCCTGGAACGCGCGAGGCAGCGCGCCCACGCCGAACTGGGCATCACCATCTACTGGATCTTCGACGCCGTCCGCCACTTCACCGTCCAGGAGGCCGAGCGCGTCTTCCGCAAGGCCGCCGAGATGCGCCCCGCGCACCCATCCATCATCGGCATCGGCCTCGGCGGCGACGAGCGCCGCACCGGCTCCGAGCCCTTCCGCGCCCTCTACGCCGAGGCGCGCGAGGCCGGCCTGCGCCTCACCAACCACGCCGGAGAAACCACCGGCCCCGAGGCCATCTGGGAAGCGCTCAATATCGGCTCCGAGCGCAT
Source organism: Acidobacteriota bacterium (assembly GCA_021778875.1). The sequence goes on from JAJYBT010000095.1 coordinate 1,167, forward strand.
TGGCCACGCCGTCTCCGCTAATCAGGACTCGACTCTCGTCCAAGAGTTAAAGACACGGAGTGTCCCGCTCGAACTCAACCCCACTTCCAACGTCCGCACCGGCGTCTGCCCGTCCTTTGCCGCTCATCCCCTGCGCAGCTATTTCGACGCGGGCCTGCTCGTCACCCTCAACTCCGACGACCCCGCCTTCTTCGGTTCCGACATCGCCAACGAGTACCTCCTGGCCCATACGGTGCAGGGCTTTACCCGCGAAGAACTCCGCCAGCTCGCCGCCAGCTCCATTCGCGCCAGCTTTCTTCCCGAGTCGGACAAGGCCCACTGGCTCTCCCGCATCGAATCTACATACTCAACAAAAGTGGCAGGCTCACGAACCGTTTGAGTCATACGTCTTTCATAGAGTTGGGTTATTCTTGAAGCAGGAGACGAAACAGCCCCATGTCCACTGAACCGGAATCCATCACGACCTCCGACGAGCAGGACGACGGCAGCGCTCTGCGCGTGATCGGCTGGTTTTCCGTGGGAATGGCCGTGGCCGCTCTCGGCATCTATGTGGGCCGCGAGATTTTCAGCCGCCACAAGTTCAACCAGCGCACCCCCTACGACTTCTACGCAAACGCAGGCGAGCAGCAGGCCAGCGAGTTCGGCATGGGCATTTAGCCCTCTTCTTTGTCCGCCCTTTCGGCGGCATGCAAAAGGAAGGCCCTCCCCGCGGGGAGGGCCTTCCTGCTTTCCGGCGCCCTTCTAAAAATGCGCCGTCACCGTGCCGTAGACCGACGCCGGCGAGCCCGGATAAGCCAGAATGTACCCGCCGGCCGGCGTCCCGAAATATCCGCCGGAAGAAATGTACTCATACTCGTTGAAGCGGTTGCGGAAGATGTTCAGCGCATTCACCCCCACATCCACATGCCCCATCGGCGCCTTCACCCCCACGTTGGCCGTCGTGAATGTGGGCATGGTCTGGCTGCTCGGAATCGCCGAAACGTTGTCGAATATTGCCTGGCGGCCCGTGCGCTGCACCGCAAACATCGGCTGCACCGGCACCCTGTGCACAACCAACTGGTAGTACGCGCCCACATTCAGCATGGAGTTCGGCACATACGCCACCGGCAGCCCGTTGTACGAAGTAGCGCCCGTCAGCACGCCGTTGATGATCGTGCCTCCGGTGTAGTAATTCGTGTAGACCGCCCGCTCCACGCTCCCGTTGGCGAACAGATGCAGGTGCGCGATCGGGTCATCGTCCGCGTAGAGGTTCACGCCGTGATAGGACGACGTGCCGCTGTTGGCGATCGTGTCGCCATTGGCGAGCGAGACGTCAATCTCCTGATTCGAGTACCGCTGGTGATAGAAGGCCGCGCCCAGCAAAAAGCTGTTCAGTGCGCCCGTACCCTCGGAGTGCACTTTGAATCCTGCCTGGTAATAGCGCTGCCGCGCCAGGTGATAGCTGCTCGGATCCACAGACTGGAACAGTCCGCCTCCGCCGCCCAGTTCCGGCGCCTTCAGCGCCTCCTGATAGCCGCCGTAGATGGTCAGCCACGGCATCGCCAGATAGTTCACGTCCGCCGAGGGCTCCATGCCGCTGCGATTCTGCTGGCTGCCGCAGTTCGCCCCCTGGTCCTTGATGTTGCCGGCCGTGCCGCTGTAAAAGTTCGTGCAGTCACGCTGCGAAAGCTGGCCGCCCGGCGCAAGCGCAAAGTCCTGCAACGCATTGTTCGAGTAGCCCACCCTGAAACCCGAATAGCGGATGCCCGGCAGAATATGCAGCTTCGGCATAGGGCGGAAGTCATCCTGCAGAAACAGAGAGAAGTCGTCCTGGTCAAAGTAGCCGGAACGAATTTTCCCGCCAATGTTGGCGATGCGCTTGGCGCCGCCGTCCGCCGGGTTGAAAAAGTTGTTGCGCGTGTTATAGAGCGTATGAACAAAATACGCGCCGCCCGTCACGGTGTTCATCGGCATCGACTTCACAAAACCGATGCGATCGCCCATCACATCCGTATGCGGATTATTCCACTCCATCAGTTGCGGTCCCGGCGAATACACGTCGTTGATGCGGTAGTGAGTCCGGTCAATGCGCATGAACCACGCCATGTTGTCCAGCGTCAGCTTCGGGTCCAGCCTCACCGTCTGCCGCGTGTACACCAGCGCCATGTCATTCGTGTCGTACTTGTTGTAGTCCGCATACGACAGCGTGCTGTAGTAGCCCGATGTCTGCTGGCTATATTGCTGGCTCCCCGGCTGGCCGTCCATGGTAATGCCGGGAATGGCCGTGGTGGGAATCACCTGCGAGCGATACCCGCCCGCATGCGCATAGTAGCCCCCGAACTCGAACGTGCCCGCCTCAAACGCATGCGCCGTCTTCATGAATACCGCAATGTCCTTCGCGGGATTCTTGAATCCGTCCGGGCTGCGGCGAAAATCGTTGCCCAGGTTGCCGCCCACCGAGGCCGCCGTGGACCAGCCGTGCTGCAACCCCGTCGTCGCGTTCACCACCATGTCCTTCTGGAAGAAGCTCCCATACGTCGTGACAATCGAAGCGTGCGGCTTCGCCGTGGGCTGCGCCGGCGTAAACTCCACCGCGCCGCCGATGTTCGTGTACCAGCGGTCCGCCGTAGCGCCCGGCCCGTAGGTCACGTTCACGTTTTGGATCATTGCGGTCTCGGGAATCGTGGGCGACTGCCACAACCCAGTTGCCGGATCCACAACCGGCACGCCGTCAAAGGTCACGCCCAGAGATCCACCGCCCGTGATGCCGCCGTACCCGCCCCAGCCCTGGTTGATGCCGTTGATGTCGATGGTGTATTTCGTCGCGCCCGTGTTCCCGTATCCCGTCACGTTGGCGCCCGGAGCCGTGGCGATAATCTGCGCGGCGCCCGCCACCGGACCGGCAATATCCATCTGCTTGCGGTCAATCACGCGCAGCGTCTGGTCCGAAGTAAAGACTTCCTGCTGCGTCGGCTGCGGCGTCGCGCCGTCCAGCGATCCGCCGTACACAATCACCGACTGGCCCGCGGCGGAAACAGACAGCGTCACATCCATGCTCATCTGCTGGCCCGAGGTCAGGCGCACATTCTCCTTGCTGTATGGCGCAAATCCGCTCGCCGAAACCGACAGCGTGTAGCTGCCCATCGGTAGCGCGGGTGTCATGAACTGTCCGCCGGCGTCGCTCGTCGCGTGATAGCTCACGCCATTCGCGCCCTTCAGCGTCACGTCTGCGCCAGGCACCAGCGCGCCGGTCGAGTCCATCACCCGCCCGCGTACTTCGCTATCCACTCCCGCGGCAAACAATGTCGAGCATCCCAGTAAAATCCCGAGGACGCAGGTCAACCAGGTACGTGCCATACAGCAAAACCTCCAGAAAAAAGTTGTGTTTTTGTACTGGAGCGACATCATGCACAGGAAGCGATGCCCCCGAACGCGGAGCGGGGACGCTCGTCGATCGTCTTCTCAGAGACAGACAGTCCTAAAGTGGATGAGCAGCGTTACAGCCCGGTGAAGCAGCTGTGAATCTTCCGCTACACCGGCTGCCGAAAAACTCGCCGCTGACAATGTCGTGTAACAGGGCACGACTTCACAGCTTGCGGAAAAACTCACCGCTGGCAAGGTCTTGCGTCAGGGCACGAGTTTACTCGTGCCGTAAGTGGCTTAAAATCAGAATGGCCTTTAGGCTCTGCGGTTCTCTGTCTTTTCGTTTGGACCGCTCGTGTGAGTTTTTCCGCAGCCTCTTCAGTCGTGCCGCAAGCGGCATAAAACGACATGGCCTTCAGGCCCTGCGGTTCTCTGCGATCTCCTTGGGGCTACCCTTTTGAGTTTTTCCGCAGCCAGCTCAGCCAGATTGCATTTCCGTGAGAACCCGCAGCCGCCGCGTCTTCCCGGCTCTCATGCAAATCCAGCCCACCCCGCGCATCACAAGTCCGCGCCCTGCGTTACCCTATTCCCAGATGGGCCGCATCCGCGTTCTTCCCGACCACGTCGCCAACCAGATCGCCGCCGGCGAGGTGGTGGACCGCCCTGCCTCCGTCGTCAAGGAACTCCTGGAGAACGCCCTCGACGCCGACGCCAATCGCATTCGCGTTGAAGTCGAGGCAGGAGGGCGCAAGCTCATTCGAGTCACAGACGATGGCCACGGCATGAACCGCGACGACGCCCTGCTGGCCTTCGAGCGCCACGCCACCAGCAAGCTCCGCACCGCCGACGATCTGCTCTCCATCGCCACCCTTGGTTTTCGCGGCGAAGCGCTGCCCTCCATCGGCTCCGTGGCCCGCGTCACCCTCGACACCACCACCGGCGACGACCCCGCCGGAACCCACATGGAAATAGCCGGCGGCAAAATCCTGCGCGTCGACGACGCCGCCCTGCCTCGCGGAACCACCCTCGCCGTCGCCGACCTCTTTTTCAATATCCCCGCACGGCGAAAATTCCTCCGCGCCGAGTCCACTGAGCTGGCCCACGTCACGGCGCTCGTAACCCACTACGCGCTCGTCCACCCGGATAAGCACTTCGAGCTGCTCTCCGCCTCGCACACCATCGTCTCCGCGCCGCCCGTCGCCCGCACCGCCGAGCGCATCTATCAAGTCTTCGGCAAGGACACGCTTGCGCAGCTCCTGCCCATGGCCTCTGAAATGCCCCTCGAACGCGTCGGCCTGCCCGAACCTCCGCCCTGGAAGCGTGACCCCGCCGAGCCGGTCCGCATCCCCGGCACACTGCGGCTCAGCGGCTTCTTCAGCAAGCCGGAGCTGCAGAAGCTCAATCGCAACTCCATCTATATCTTTGTCAACAAGCGCCTCATCCGCGACCGCCTGCTGCTGCACGCCATCACCGAGGCCTACCGCAACGTCATCCCCCCCACCAGTTCCCCGGTGGTGCTGCTCTTCCTGGAAATGCCCCCCGAAGAAGTGGACGTCAACGTCCACCCGGCTAAAACCGAAGTCCGCTTCCGCCAGCAGAATCTCGTCCACGACTTCGTCCGCGACAGCCTGCGCACAGCGCTCATCAAGACGCGCCCCGCCGCCGGATTTCTGGCCGCGCTGGACGCCGCGCCCGCCGCCAGCCCTTCGCTCATGCCTCCATCCGCCTCGCCTCTGCCCGGCGCCCCCGACGCGAATCCACCCCGGCCACAGGCGGAATCCGAACTCGCCATTTTTCAGGACGATGAAGCTGAGGCCGAACGCTTCCAGCTCACGCCGCGCCCCATCCCTCCCGTCCCCGGCAGGCTGCCCTTTGATGGCCGCTCACTCGACGCCGCCGGCTTTGACGCCCAGGCATGGGGCCCGGCGGCAGAGACGCGTTTGCGGCCCGCAGACCCCCAGCCCGCCGAAGCAGGCTCCGCGGACATCTCAGACACAAGGGCAGTCTTTGCGCAAACTGCACTGATAGAGGCCGAGCAGGCCGCTGCCAATTTGAATCACCTGGGCTCGCTCCGCCCCCTCGGCCAGCTCCGCGAGTCCTTCATCCTCGCCACCGGCCAGGACGGCCTCTGGATCATCGACCAGCATGTAGCCCACGAACGCATTCTTTTTGAAAAAATTCTGCGCGACCGCCAGGTCGAGCGCGTCCAGCGCCAGCGCCTCCTGATGCCGCTTCTCGTCGAGCTGAAGCCCTGGCAGATGGTCGTCTTTGCCCGCATCGCCGAAGAGCTCGAAAGGAACGGCTTTGAAGTGGAACCCTTTGGCCCTCAGACACTTGCCGTCAAAGCTGCCCCCGCCGGCTTGGAGGGTGCAGAATTGGAGCGCATGCTCGCCGAGGTCATCGAACAGTCCAGCGGAGACTCAGAGGAACCAACACAGAATCAGGACCTTACATCGCTTCGCACGCGCATCGCGGCCTCCATCGCCTGCCACTCCGCCATCAAGGTCAACACCCCCCTCGACCCCGTCCGCATGGAGTGGCTTCTGCACGAGCTGGCGAAGACCGAACACCCAACCAGTTGCCCTCACGGACGTCCAATAGCATTGCAGTATTCGTGGAAGGATATCCAGCGGGCCTTCCATCGAATTTAATTCCCATTTAAGATAAGTGAAGGGTGGCCGCCCTGCTTGCAGCAGAGGGGCGCCCGGCGCCAGCGCCAGCCTGGAAGCGAGGGTTTTTCTTTGACATCGGAACAATTGGAAGCAGCGCGCGCCGAAAGGATGCGCCACAACGGACTTGGGGCCCTCACACTGGAGGATGCCCGGACGTGGATCGAGGAGACGGGCCTTTGCCTTTTCCTGCCCAGAAAACAGGCTTCTTCCTTCGTAGCGCCTTCATTTGTTGAGGCAATCGCAGGCCAGCGGGATGTCACTCCCAACCCGCCTCAGATCGCCGCGGCCGAGGAGTTGCTGGTCCGCCTTGAGACGGAAGGCGTGGCAGTCCGGCTCAATCTGCTGGGTCAGCCCGGAGAGCAGCCCGACTTTGTCGTAGCCAGTTGGGTTCTGCCCTACGTGTATGCCCTGCGGGGTGACC
>JAJYBT010000096.1 GCA_021778875.1 Acidobacteriota bacterium
CTTCCCGGCATTCACGCCGCGAATGTTGAGCAGCGTGATTATCGCAAGCCAGATCACGGCGAACGCAACGTAGTAGCGCGGGCTGGCCTGCAGAGCCAGTCCCCGCCGGCCAAACGCAAACAGCGTTGACGCCGCGCCAAAGTAGAGCACCCCGGCAAAGTAGGGCAGGTTGCTTGTCCAGTAGGTCCACGCAGCGATGAACGCCGAAGAGTCGCCGAACGCCTCGCGCGTCCAAACGTAGATGCCGCCTTCATCCGGATGGCGCGAAGACAGTTCCATCACGCATGCGGCCAGTGGAATGAAGAAGCAGACCAGCGCCGCAACCCAGATCACCAGGATGCTCGGTCCGGCCGCTGCCGCCGTCGCGGCCCAGCGAACGCTCAATCCGCTCACCACGTAGAAAAGCACGAGGTCGCCGAAACGGATACCTCGCTTAAGTTCGTGAGTGGGGGGCATCTACGGCGGAGAATACCAGAGTCGCCTGCGCTGGAAAAGTCAAATCTTGCCCAGATCCTTCAGCACCGCCATCGCCGCATTGCGCCCGTTGATGCCGATCACGCTGCCTCCCGGATGCGTGCTCGCGCCGCACAGATAAATCCCTCGCATCGGCGTGCGCGCCGCCAGCCGGTCGGCCCACATATACGGCGGAAGACACTCGCCCTGAAAAATATGCCCGCCCGTCAGCCCCACCTTCTGCTCAATGTCCGGCGGCCCCAGAACCTACGCGTCAATCACCGCGCTGCCGATGCCATCGTTGATGCCGTCGTTGATGTTAGTGCAGAACCGCGCCAGCGACGCGAAGGCCAGCCTGCGCACTTCGTCGCGCCGCTCGTCCCAGTTCCCGCGCGCAAAAGTATGTGGCACATACTGCGCAAACACGCTCATCGTATGCGTGCCCGCCGGAGCAACGGACGGGTCATGCACGCTCTGAAAGTAAAGCTCGCACCACAGATGCTCCGGCAGTTCGCCATTGCGCGCGGCAGCAAAACCCGCCTTCCATTCCGCTTTTGTCAGCGGCGCGTTGATCTGCCCATAGTGGTGCGGTTCGTTAGTTCCCGGGCGCGAAGTAAAGTTCGGCAGCTCGCGCAGGTGTACGTTGAGCTTCACCGTGCAGCCTTCCATGGGAACCTGCTCCACCCTCGCGCGCCATGCGGCGTCGGCAGCCCCGCCCAGCATGGTAAGCGTCCGGCGTGGGTCCGCGTTGGAAATGATCGTGCGCGCATGGATGCGCTCGCCGCCTTCCAGCAGCACGCCTTCGCCGGGCACTATCTGCGCCACCGGCACGCCCGACACAACCGTCGCTCCAGCCTCGCGCGCCGCATCGCAGAAATAGAAAGAAACCATCCCCATGCCGCCTTGCACATAGCCCCACATGCCCGGCATTCCCCCCAGCCTGCCTGAGGCGTGATGAAAGCGAATCGACGCCGTGCCAGGGTCAAACGGGCTCGCGTTCGTGCCAATCACGCCCTGCCCAAGATACGCAATCTGCAGCCGCTCATCCTTGATGTAGTGCTCCACAAACTCAGCCATCGACCAGTCAAAGAGCACAGCACGCGCTTCCGCGTCGTTGCCCAGCCGCTCCTCGATCTCTTCGCGCGCCGGAGCTTCGCCAATCCACAGGTCGCCGTCTCCCGCCGGGCGCAGTGCGTCGCGCAGACGGCGAATCACCTCGCCCATCCGCTTCCAGCCCGCCTCGTCGCCGGGAGCCAGCGCGCGCACCTCGGCGGCGCAGCGCTCGTCATCGTCCCAAAGCTGAATGCTTGAGCCATCGAGGAAGGGAACAAACAGACCGTTGACCGCGGGGGTCCATGTGTAGCCCCGCCGTTCCAGTTCCAGTTCCTCGATCACCAGCGGATGCAGAAGCCCCGCGAGATAGGCGCACGGCGACATCCGCACGCCGGGGAATGGTTCCTCGATCGTGCATGCGCCACCCACGCGCTCGCGGCTTTCGATCACCAGCACGCGCTGGCCCGCCTTCGCCAGGTACGCAGCGCACGCCAGTCCATTGTGGCCCGCGCCAACAATCACGGCATCCCATGTTGTGGACGCAAGCTCGCGAATCGGAAGCGGCAGCCCCACCTGGCCCATTACGGCCGCTGTGGATGATTGCATATGCGTTCTAAGCTAACATCCCGCTTCCCCCGGCGCGGCGCTGCGCATGGCTACGCGCGTCAGCGCCTCAGAGTTGCATCGCTGTGTTGCAGGTCACGTATCGAACTTCGGACCGGCTTGTTAAACTGGATGGCGGAAATTGACACGCGCGCCACAGACGTGGTCCTGCGAGGAGACCCAAATGTCCGAAGCTACTTTGACCTCACCCCATAACAAAATCCTGGTTCCCATCGACTTCAGCCCGTCATCCCATGCCGCGCTCGATGCTGCTGCCGAACTTGCGCAGCGCTTTGGAGCAGAGATATTTCTGCTGCACGTCATCCCTGCATTCCCAAATGTTTCCATCCCCGATTCCATCACCGAGGCCGCGATCATTGAGAAGGCAAGGAAAGAAGCTGATTCTCGCTTCGCCGTTTCCGAGGCCGCTCTCGGCGCAAAGGGAATCAAAGTAACCTCCAGCGTCGAAGTGGGCAACGACGTGGCCGGCTCGATTCTTGAGGCGATTGACCGCGAGAATGCCGACCTTCTTGTCATCACCACCCACGGCCTCTCCGGCTGGTATCCGCAGGTCTTCGGCTCGATTACTGAGAAGATCGTCCGCCTCGCGCAGTGCCCGCTGCTGCTGCTGCGCACGCCCAAGCCGGAGAGCAGTGCCAAGGTTCCCTTCGGCCGCTCCATGGAGTGGTGGTAGATCCGGCCGGTTCACACGCGCATCAAAACCAAAAGCCCAACGGTCGTCCCGCTGGGCTTTTCACTTCCATCGCGCGTAATCTTCTGCGGTCAGGGCTTCACGTCCAGTTGGAACTCCGTACTCCCCGTGTGCCCGGTGCTCGGGTCCACAAGTCCGGCGCGCAGGTAGACCACCCCGGCCGGCACATCCAGCGATTGCTTCATCGGCAGCCCGTTCTTCATCAGCGCGGCGTACTGCGCGTCCGTCAGGTTCAGTGGCAGAATGGCGTAGATGTTGTTCAGTATCTTGCCGTCTGCGTCATACGCGTAGATCGTCGCATCCACCTCGCCGCGCTCCATGCCGTTTCCCGCCGGCGTGAACTGGATGCTGTTCACATCCACATTCCAGTGAAAGTCGTACCGCACCACCGGCCCCTTGAGATTCTCTGCGTTGTTACCCAGCAAGCCTCTCGGATTCGCGGGTTCGGGCTGCTGCATCGCCGGTCGCACCTGTACGCGGAAGGGAATCTGCGTCGCGTCCGGAGCGCCCCGCTGCATCGCGGCGTGCAGCGGGTTCGTATACATCAAAGCCGTGCGCTGGGCCGTGCCTGCCGGGTTGTCGGCATAATACCCGCGGCGGTATTCCAGCTTCACGCCCGGGTCGCTCACCTTCACCTCCACCTGCCGCAGGTTGCCGTCATACGTCTTGTCCTTCGGAGAGTAGGCAATCGTGTAATAGTTCTCGCCGATCGCTTCCACCTTGGACACCGCTTGTGACAAGCCGTTGGTGTTGTAGAGAGCCCGTCCGCCTGTCGCATTGGCCAGGTTCGACATCGTCATGTGCTCGCCCGCCAGGTTCATCTGCGTGTCCATCATCTGGTTGGCAAACGCAGTCCCGCGCATCCCGCCCGCATCGTCCGCGCCAAAGCCCGAGGCCACCACCATGCCCTGCGCGTCCACGGGATAAACAGAAATGCGCCCGGTCGTCATCTCGTTGGCCAGGTCCTTCAGCGCCTGGTCAAAGTCGCTGCGCCCCGTTACCGTCGTCACCAGCGAAAAGTCAGGATTGATCACCCAGGGCACCGTCCCCGCAAACCAGATAAGACTCTTGCGCCCCGGTATATCGGCCAGATACGCCGTCAGCGCATTCAGCGCATCCAGCGTGTAATTCACGCGCATCTCCATGCCCAGGCTGGTCGACTCGTTGGCAAAACGGTTCAGGCTGGCGCGCACGCTGCCCACGTTGCGGGAAAAAGCCATCTGCGCCGCCGCATGGCCCATCGGATCGGGAGCCGCCGCCATCAGTCCGCCCCGCGTGAGCGTTGGAACCTCCGGGTAAGCCTTGCCATCCAGCGCCGCGCGCAGCACCGCCGGGTCGCTCGTGAATCCCTGGATCAGTTGCAGGCTGTCACCCAGCGTGAAAATAGCCATCTGGCTTCCCGCCTGAAGGTGCTTCAGGTAATCGATAACCTGCGCGCGCACATAGGACTGCTGGTCCGGATTCGTATTCAGCGCATCCAGCAGCAGCACCAGCAGCGGGCCAGTCGAGGGAGCCCGGGTCACATTGGTGTAAACATCGGCTGGCAGTTCCGGTTGCTGGGGTGCAGTCTTGGCCGTTGCCTCGCCCGAGCCATGCTCCTCAAAATACGCAATGCCCTGGGGAACGCCATTCTCAAAGACCTGAAACTGCCCCTCTTTCAGAGCCTTTACTGGATGCCCGTGTTTGTCATTCACCACCACATCGATGATGACGTTGCTCACATTCTGCTTCAGAGTGATCGTGCCCTGATTTACGCCCTGACTCGTGCCAGACTGCGCCATCGCCCACGGCGCCATCATCAGCAGCGAAATTGCAACAGCGCTTGCTCGCATAACCCGATTCTCCTCGCCGCAGGCCGGTCATGCAAGGCCTCGCCACTGCGCGCCTCAACCGTGCGCCGTACGCCGAGGTCGCGTCTCAATCACTTCCTGCCATCAAACGCCGTGCGGGGAACCGTTACCGACCCGATCCGGCCTGAGTTCTCATCCACCACCATCACGCGCAGCGAGCCCGCTACGGGCGTCGCGTCCACCGGCTCCTCAAACGGAATCCCATCGCGCAGCGCCTTCTGGTAGGTCTCCGGCTTCAGCCGCAGGCCCAGCGTCTTGCCCGTCACCTGTGCCTTTTGCACCGCGTCATCGCGCTTCACCAGAAAGATGTCCAGCTTGTCCATCCAGCGCCCGCCCTGTTGCGCCATCTGCAGGTCCGTCGCGGCAATGTTCAGCTTCAGCGTCCACTGGTTCGACGCGCCTGCAGGCTCTGCCGTGAGCCCGATTTCGTTCGCATCCTTTGCCTGCCACACCGCCTCACGGAAGCGGTCCTTCATGCCCGCCGGTTCCTTCGAGTAAAGGTACCCCGTCCGATAGCGCAGTCTTACATCGCGCCGCCCCGGCAGCTTCACCATCAGCGTGTGGTACTTATCGTCCGCCGGAGCGCTGGGTGTAAAGCTCAGCAGATAGGCTGCCCGGCCGTCTTCCACCACGTCATTCAACTCCCGCGCAATGTCGCCCGACCGCCGAAACACCCGGCCCCCGGTCGCCGTGGCCACATCGCGGAAGATGCCCTGCACCGGATGCAGGTCCTGCTGCATCTGGGCCGCCTCGCGCCCAGGGCTCAGACTTCCGCCCGCGTCACCCATGACTGAAGTGGCGGCATCGCGATCGGAGCGCCCGATCGCAAGCACATTCCGCGTGCCGATGTCCGCGCCAACCCCGCCTGCCTCAAGCTGCGAAGCATCCAGCGGATAGACGCTGACATGCGCATTGTTCAATGCCTCCTGCACGTCGATTGCAATCGGAGCGAGATACTTCGCCGTCTTCTCCGCTCGCATTGTCGCGTTGCTCCAGTCCGCCAGCACATTGTCACTCGCAATCCATACCAGGCTCTTGTGGCCGGGCAGCGCAGCCATGTGCCGCGCCACTCCCAGCAACTTCGCCAGCGCCACTGCTTCAGGATTGCTCCCCAGGTCCTGCAGTTGCGGATCAATCGGCGTCGTGGCAGCCGTTGTTGGTGCGCCGCCCCCTGAATTGCCAAAGGTGGCCGGGTCCCTGTTCGCGTTCCCGTTCACATACGCCAGGTCGCCAATGCTGTGTACCCACTCGATCTGCTGCCGGTTGCGCTGCTCCGCGTCCTGCGCCTCCGCCAGCGCCTGCGCATCGGGTATCCACTTCGCAAGGCGCGTGGCCACCTGCGCGTGATCCACGGTCGGCTCCTGCAGCACATCAAAGCTATTCAATCGCATCGCGTACAAACCCACCCGCTCGTCCGCAGGCAGCGCCTTCAGAAATCGCAACGCCTCGCTTCGTGCGTAGTTCAGATCGCTCCACGCCAGGCTGCTCGCATCCATCAGCAGAACCGTCATGCCGGTTTCCGCCTGGTTCGGCGTTGCGTCGTGAACACCCTCTGCCGGATGGTTGGTGAAGATCCGCGCGTGCGTTGTATCCGCTGGCTGTGGCGCAGGCGCAGGCGCTGCGCCCGCCTGGCTCAGGAACCGTACCGTCTGCTTCTGCCCGTTGTCGTAAATCTCAAAGTCATCCGGCTTCAGGTCCGTCACCGGATGCCCCTTCTTGTCGTACACCACCACGCCCACATCCACCAGCCGCGCCGTCGTGTGCAGCGTAAATCCAGAATCCGCCGCGGTCGGCGCTGCATTGGCGGGCAGGTCCGGCAAACCTGCCGCATCCGCTACGCTCACTTCTGGAACCACAGGCGGCGCTGGTGCGGCAGGTGGCGCCGGAGCCGGTATGGCCGTCGCCGTCTCAGGACTTGCTGACGCGCCTGCCCCCGTCGTCGCCGTTTCGCCTGCCGTGGGTGAACCGCTTGCCGCGGGAACCGCGGCAGTTGATTCAGCCGCGCCCGCTGCCGGTATCGCCTCCGTCCCTGATGCCTCGTTCTCCGTCAGAATGCGCACATCCGCGCGGAACATGTGGTACTGCTCAAACTCCGCGTCATTCAGCGATGTCTGCAGCGGCTGCATTGCGTGCGCCACGGCATAGTTGTAAGTCGGGTCAAACTGGTGCGTCTGCGCCATCGCTCGGGCAATGCTCTTCTGCGGGCAGAAGTACGTCTTCCCTCCGATATCCACCGCGCCATACACCACTAGGATGTCCGCCTTCACCACCGGGTCAGACGGCTGCAGGTCGGCCTGCACCATCAGGCGAAGTATGGTTCCAGTGGCTGGGTCCACGGCCATCTCTCCCCGGTAGCTCACAACCTTCCGGAAGGGAAGCATCTGTCCGACATAGGAGACGGACTGTGGGACTACGCAGCAGTAATTGATCGTGTAGTGCGACTTCTCCTTCGGCACCGCAAACGCAAAAACCGCCAGTTGCCCCACGGCATGCTGCTCCCAGTGGCTCCAGACCAGCTTGCTCTGCGCCGCATCCACCAGCACGGTGCCAAGAATCGGCCCGAAGGCGCCATACGCGCTCAGTCCCTGTGTCGCCGGCGGGGGCTTCTTGCTCTCGCCCGTATCCACCAGCTCGCGGCCGCCACGATACAGCATCGTTGCGCTGGAGACGCCCACGCCATGCAGCGGCTGATAGGGAGTCACCCCGTCCACCCGCTGGACCTGAGGCGTGTCCTGAAAGAGAGTTGTCCTGCGCGTGGCAAAAAAATCGGGCAGTCGCGGAATTGCCTTGCTCACGTAGCCCACCACCAGGCCCATGATGCGGCGCTGCGTGGTCACGTCCGGCGTGGGTGTTGCAGGGATGTCCGCAGCCGGGAGATTCAGAAATGCCGACTCATCCGCCAGCGCCAGCAGA
>JAJYBT010000097.1 GCA_021778875.1 Acidobacteriota bacterium
ACCCGGTGCGTCTCCGCCGGCGCCTGCGGCCACCATGAGGGGGATCAGGTGTTCCTCACGCGGATGGGAGTAGGCGGCGAAGGGCGCCTGGCGCCAGTTGGCGAGCTGGGTATCGCGCTCGGCTGCAGGCAACTCCACGGCGCGGGTAAGCCATGCATCGAAGGCTCGGGCGCGTTCGGTGGTTTCTGGCCGGAAGTAGCCGCGCAGGTTGTGGAAGCTCATGCCACTGGCGACGAGGAGCACGCCCTCGTCACGCAACGGTGCCAGCGCGCGGCCCGCGGCGAGGTGCAGCTCGGGATCGAGCGAGGCGGCCAGCGAGAGGGAGGCCACGGGAATCTGCGCCTGCGGGAAGGCGACCTTGAGCGGCACGAAGACGCCGTGGTCGTAGCCGCGCGCTGGGCTGATGGCCGAGGGAAGCCCGGCCTGGTGCAGCAGATCGGCGGCGCGGAGGGCCAGTTGCGGGTTGCCGGGCGCGGGCCAGCTGAGGCGGTAGGTGTGCTCGGGGAAGCCGGTGTAGTCGAAGATGAGGCCGGGCTGCTGCGCGGCGCCGGCGGTGAAGGCGGGCTCCTCCCAGTGGCCGCTGACGACGAGCAGAGCCTTGGGCGTGGCGGGCAGGGTGGCCGCGAGGCCCGCCAGAAAGCGCTGTGTGGGAAGCCAGGTGTCGGCCGGGCCCCAGGTCCAGTCCATGAAGAAGCAGGGGCCACCGCCGTGGGGCAGGAAGATGGCGGGCTGGCGAGGGGAATTGGCGGACATTGGAGGCTCCTTTCAGGCTTTGGCCGGTGGACGGCCGGTAATACTTGTTTCAACAACTATAAGTAAGATGCACGGAGCCCGGAGATGGATGCGGAGGAGTACGGCACGGCCGCGAGCAGCGGCGGGCAGGGGATGAAAAAGGGCGTAAGGCCCGGCATCCAAGGCGGTTGGCGGCGCGTCTAATGAAACGGCTTCCCAGGGGATGAGGCGCGATGAAGGACCGGTTTCTTCTCGACCGCTTTGTGAGCGCGCAGGACGACGTGATGTCGCAGGTGCTGGCTGAGCTGCGCGCGGGCGCCAAGCGGAGCCATTGGATGTGGTTCATCTTTCCGCAGATGAAGGGGCTGGGGCATAGTCCGCAGTCCCTTTTTTATGGGATCGGCTCCCTGGAAGAGGCTACGGCGTATCTGCAGCATCCGGTTCTGGGTCCGCGGCTGCGGGAGTGCACGCGGCTGGTGAATGCGGTGGAAGGGCGCGGGATCCGGGAGATTCTGGGCTCGCCGGACGACCTGAAGTTTCGCTCGTCGATGACGCTGTTTGCGCGGGCGGCCGAGGACGACACGGTATTCCGTGCCGCCCTGGACAAGTACTTCGCAGGGAAGGCTGATCCGCTGACGATGGAACTGCTGCGGTAGCGACTACTCGATGGCAAAGACGGCGTAGACGGTGGCTTCGCGGCTGACCTTCTGCGGCTCGATGGCGAGGGGCTGGCTGGCCTCATCACTCTTCATGGCAAAGGCGCGCATGACAGGGCGCGGAAATCCGGGCGCCGAGAGCTGATTGCTGACATAGAGGAGCGCGCCAAGGCGGACACCCATGCCCTTTGCCAGCACGGCGGCATTCTGGCGCGCGCGGGCGGTGGCGCGGTCGAGGGCCTGCTCTTCGAGAGCGCGGGGGTCTTTCACATCCCAGTCAATCTGGCCGCTGGTGGTGGCTCCGGCGGTGATGGCGATGTCGAGAATCTCCGCGGCACGCTCGGGTGTGGTGCGGACGGTCCACTGCTGGGTGAGCAGGAATTTGTGGGACTTGGGCGTGTAGTCGCGCTGCAGATACTGGGACTCGCTGCGGATGTCGGTGGCGGGAATGCCGGCCTGCTTGAGGGCGTCGATGACGGCGTTGGAGGTACGTGCGCCCTGCGCGTAGGCCGCTTTGGCGTCCATGGGCTGCGTCTGGAAGCCGACGTGGAGGATGGCGACCTCGGGCTCTACGCTGACACTCTCATTGGCGGTTACGGTGAGGGTGCGGTTGGCGGAGTCGATTTTGAGCTGTGGCTGGCCGGCCTGCTGGGCAAACGCGGGGATGGCTGCGGCCAGCACAGCCGCAGCGGCAACGGCGCGGATCGTCATCATGCGAGGGCTCCTTATCCGATTGGACACGATTCCCGCGAGAAAGACGCGTGAGTGTGTGCACCCGCTCAGCTGGATTTTGCGCCGTGCTTTTCGCCGAACTGGCGCAGCTTGACGAGGGTGGTCGCGGCCATGCCGGAGTCAATGGCTTCGGCTCCGCGCTCGACGCCTTCCCTGAGGTCGCCGGCGATGCCCGCGGCAACGAGCGCGGCGGCGGCGTTGAGCAGGACGATATCGCGACGGGCACCGGGGATGCCGGTGAGGACGTCATAGAGGAGCGAGGTGTTGGTCTGCACGTCGCCACCGATGAACTGGTCGAGGGTGACGCGCGGCAGGCCGGCCATCTCCGGCGTGATGCGGGCGGCCTTGAGCAGGGGCGCGCCGCCTTCGGGAGACTCTTCAATGCGGGCCACGACGGACTCGCCGGTGGTGGTGAGCTCGTCAATGCCGTCGGTGCCGTGGACGACGAAGGCGCGTTTGGCGCCGAGCTCAGCGAGGGTGCGGCCGACGAGCAGGACGCGGCTGGGCGCGAGCACGCCGATGACCTGGGTGCGGGCTCCGGCGGGGTTGGTGAGCGGGCCGCAGAGATTGAAGATGGTGCGGAAGCCAAGGGCGCGGCGCAGGGGGCCGACGGCCTTCATGGCGGGGTGGTAGAGCGGGGCAAAGAGGAACATGAAGCCGGTTTCGCGGAGGCACTCGGCGGCCAGCTCGGGGCCAAGAGTGATGGGCACGCCGAGGGCTTCGAGGACATCTGCCGAGCCGGCGCGGGAGGTGACGGCGCGATTGCCGTGCTTGGCGACTTTGGCCCCGGCTGCGGCGGCGACGAGCGCGGCGCCGGTGGAGATGTTGAAGGTGAGCGGGCCGCCGCCGCCCGTGCCGCAGGTATCGACGAGGGCGCTGCGCTCTTCGTCGCTGAGGGGAACGGGAGTGGCGAGGGAGCGCATGGTTTCAACAAAGCCAGCCAGCTCGGGCGCCTGCTCGCCGCGGGTGGCCAGGACGGCCAGCAGGGCAGCGGTTTCGACTTCAGGCACCTGGCCGGCCAGGATCTCCTGGAGTGCGGCGGCGGCCTGCTCGCGGGTCATGGCCGCGCCGTCTTCGGCCATCGGCTTTAACAAATCCTTCAGCATGCTCATATTCCTTTATGGTAACGGTGCGGCGCGGAGGTTTGCCGGGGCTTCGTGGCGCAAGATAGTATGAGAGCACCGCTGGTACGGTCCGGCGGGCCGGCGCACGGTGTTCGGCCTGTGGATTCTAACCTCAGCGGACTGGGCGGTCCCTACCAACATGAAAATTCACGAGTATCAGGCAAAGGAAATCCTGGCGAAGTACGGCGTGGCCGTGCCCAGGGGCGAAGTGGCCAACACGCCGGAAGAAGCGGCGGCGGTGGCCCGGAAGCTGTTTACCGAGGGCGCGAGCGGCGTTGTGGTGAAGGCGCAGATTCACGCAGGAGGCCGCGGCAAGGGCGGCGGCGTGAAGGTGGCCCGCACGCGCGAAGACGCGGAACTGCACGTGAAGAACATCCTGGGCATGCAACTGGTGACACACCAGACAGGCCCGCAGGGGCAAAAGGTTCAGCGGCTGCTGATTGAAGAGACGGCGGCTATCGATCGCGAGCTGTATCTGGGCATTGTGCTGGATCGCGCGACAGGCAAGCTGGTCTTCATGGCGTCGCAGGCCGGCGGCATGGAGATTGAAGAGGTTGCCGCGAAGACGCCGGAGGCCATCTATAAAGAGACGATTGATCCGGCGGTGGGCTTTGGCGCATGGCAGGCCCGCAAGCTGGCATTTGCTCTGGGGCTGAAGGCGACGCAGATCAACCAGGCGGTGACCTTCCTGCAGGCGCTCTACAAGGCGTTTGTGGAGACGGATGCTTCGCTGGTGGAGATCAATCCCTTCATCACGACGAAGGACGACAAGCTGTTTGCGCTGGACGCGAAGATGAACTTCGACGACAACGCGCTGTTCCGTCATCCGGAGATCAAGGCGCTGCGCGATGTGGCCGAAGAGGATCCGCTGGAGGTGGAGGCGAGCAAGTACGCGCTGAACTACATCAAGCTGGATGGCTCGATTGCCTGCATGGTGAACGGCGCGGGACTGGCGATGGCCACGATGGACATCATCCAGTATGCAGGCGGAAGCCCGGCAAACTTTCTGGACGTGGGCGGCGGCGCGACGCAGGAGCAGATTGAGCACGCGTTTGAGATTCTGCTGTCGGACTCGCACGTGAAGGCGATCTTCATCAATATCTTTGGCGGCATTCTGCGCGTGGACCGGCTGGCCACGGGCGTGGTGGCCGCGGCGCGCAACCTGAACGTGAAGGTGCCGATTGTTCTGCGGCTGGAAGGCACCAACGTTGAAGAGGGACGGCAGATTCTGAAGGAGTCGGGCCTGAACTTCCAGGTGGGCGCAACCATGAAAGAAGCGGCAGAGCTGGTGGTGGCCGCGGCGGCAGGAGCGGGGGCATAACATGGCAGTTTTGGTTGATAAAAACACTCGCCTCATTGTTCAGGGATTGACGGGCAAGGAAGGCACGTTCCACGCGAAGGGCTGCGCGGAATACGGCACCAACGTGGTGGGCGGCGTGACGCCCGGCAAGGGTGGAAGCACCCACGAGGGCTGGCCGGTGTTCAACACCGTGACGGAAGCCGTGGAGAAGACCGGCGCCAATGCCACGATGATCTTTGTGCCGCCGCCGTTTGCCGCCGACGCCATTCTGGAAGCCGAGGACGCGGGGATTCCGCTGATTGTGTGCATCACCGAGGGCATTCCCACGCTGGACATGGTGAAGGTGTGGGCCAAGCTGAAGACGTCGACGTCGCGGCTGATCGGGCCGAACTGCCCGGGCGTGATTTCGCCGGGCAAGGCGAAGATCGGCATCATGCCGGGGCGGATTCACAAGGAAGGTTCGGTGGGCATTGTGTCGCGCTCGGGCACGCTGACGTACGAGGCTGTACATCAGCTGACGCAGCGCGGCATCGGGCAGTCGACGGCCATCGGCATCGGCGGCGACCCGATCATCGGCACCACGCACATTGACGCTCTGCGCCTGCTGAACGACGATCCGGAGACCGATGCGATCATCATGATTGGCGAGATTGGCGGCACGAACGAAGAAAAGGCCGCGGCTTTCGTCAAGGAGCACGTCAAGAAGCCGGTTGTCGGTTTCATCGCCGGTCAGACGGCTCCTCCGGGGCGCCGCATGGGCCACGCGGGCGCCATCATCAGCGGCGGCGAAGGCACCGCCTCCGGCAAGATGACGGCGATGCGCGAGGCGGGAATTCACGTGGTGGTATCGCCGGCAGAGATTGGCGAGACGCTGGCACGGGTGATTGGCAAGGCGTAAGCCTCTGACAAGCGTACAAAGATGAAGGCCCACCGTTACGGTGGGCCTTCACGTTTTGCACTGAGCACAGCGCTACCAGACGCGGCAGGCTTGCGGGTTGAACATGGGCGATGTCTTGGGACAGTGGAAGCTCCGAGCGAAGTCGGGCAGGTCCGTGAGTACGGTGTTAGTGCGGTACTCGTCGGGCGAGTGCGGATCGGTCTGCGCCTGCGTGCGCAGCTGCTCGGGGCGGGTCTGCGTGCACCATTGCTGCGCATAGGCGATCCAGAAGCGCTGGTCGGGCGTGTAGCCGTCCATCTTTGCGCTCATGTCCACGTGCTCTGCCTGCGCCTTATCCTGCCAGGCGAGCCATGCAAGCCACAGGCCGCCAAGGTCGGCGAGGTTTTCGCCCAGGGTGAGCTTGCCGTTGAGGTGAACGCCGGGCACGGCCTCGATGGCGTCGTACTGCTTGACCATGCACTCGGCGCGATCGTTGAACTTTTGCTCGTCGTCCTTGGTCCACCAGTCCTTGAGGTTGCCGTTCTTGTCGTACTGGCGGCCTTCATCGTCAAAGCCGTGGGTGAGTTCGTGGCCGATGGTGGAGCCCATGTCGCCGTAGTTGGCCGCATCGTCTTCCTTGTCGCTGAAGAAAGGCGGCTGGAAGTAGCCGGCGGGAAAGTTGACGTTGTTCATCTGCGGGTCGTAGTAGGCGTTGACGGTGGGCGGCGACATGAACCACTCGCCCTTGTCGACAGGCTTGCCGATCTTGGTGAGGTCGCGGGCAAAGTCGAACCGACGCACGCGCTCCTGGTTGCCGAGCGCGTCATTGCGGACGATTTTGAGTTTGGAGTAGTCGCGCCACTTGTCGGGGTAGCCGATCTTGTTCATCACCGCGTGCAGTTTTTCTTTGGCGGCGACTTTGGTTTGCGGGCTCATCCAGTCGAGCGAGTCGATGTCCTTTTCCATGGCCTGCTCAATGGCGAGGGTCATGGAGAGGGCCTGCTGCTTTTCCCTGGGCGGGAAGTATTTGGCGACGTAGACCTGGCCGAGCGCCTCTCCCATTTCGTGATCGACGCGGCTGGTGCAGCGCTTCCAGCGGTCCTGTTGCTTTTCAGCACCGTTGAGGATGTGGGCGTAGAAGTGCCAGGACTCGGTCTCGAAGCTTTCGGGCATGCTGGTTCCGGCATAGGCATGGAGCAGGTGCCAGCGCAGATAGGTTCTGACCTGGTCGATGGGGGTGTCGGCGAGAAGGGTGTTGAACTCCGCGAAGAACCTGGGCTCGGTGTCATTCATTTTGCCAGCGGCTGGTGCGTGCGTGGCGGCAACATACTGCGGCAGCGAGAAGTGGGTGAGCTGCCGGGCGAAGGCATTGACGGTGGTGGGATGATTCAGGTTCTGCGGGTCGCGCTGCTCGGTGATGGTGAGCGAGGCCTTGGCCAACCGCGTTTCGATGGCCATGACCGTTGCCGCGTCGGCCTGTGCCTGTGCCTCGGACTCGCCGGCGAGGACGAAGATCTTGTGCACATGATCGACGTACTGCCTGCGCTGCTCGACGGACTTTGCATCAGTCCGCGTGTAGTAGTCGCGCTCCGGCAGGCCGAGGCCGCCTGCGACATAGAACGGGATCATGGCGCTGGCATTGGCGAAGTCCTGGTTGGAGCCCATGCCGAAGAAGGCGTTGACGCCGATGGCGTGCAGGTGTGCAAGAAGCGGCGGGAGTGCATCGACTGAGTTGAGCGCGGCGATGCGGTCCAGCTCAGGCTGAATCGGCGCGAGGCCCTGCTTGTCGATAAGGGCTGTATCCATGCAGCTGGCGTACTCGTCGCCGATCTTCTGCTCGTTGGGCGTGCGCGTGGGCGAGGGCACGGCTGCCTGCTCCAGAATCTGCCGCAGGTGCAGGCGGTTGAGCTCAAACAACTCTGTGAACCGGCCGTACGAGGCCTGGTCTGCGGGGAGGGGATTGCGCTTGAACCAGCCGTTGCAACTGTAGCGATAGAAGTTCTGGCAGGGATCGACGGTTGTGTCGATCAGCGAGGGATCAAAGACACGCAGCTCGGGCTTGGCCGCGGGGGTGGCGTTCTGGCCATGAACGGTTGCGATGGCGACGATGGCGAGGAACGCAAGGGCGCTGCAATGGATGACTGTGGACAG
>JAJYBT010000098.1 GCA_021778875.1 Acidobacteriota bacterium
CTTTCTCGCCAATATCGATCCCGTCCTCCAGCGCCGCGTGCGCGAGGCCATGCCGCAGGCCCGTCTCGTCGCCGGCGACACCATGAATTACTGGATCAAGGATCATCGCGCCTCGCTGCTCGAAGTGCTCAAAGGGCTCGACGTGCTGCTCATCAATGACACAGAGACCCGCATGCTCGCCGGCAACAACAACATGGTCAAAGCCGCGCGCGCGGTGCTCAACATGGGGCCGCGCATGCTCGTCGTCAAGCACGGCGAGTACGGCGCCACCGTCTTCCACAAAGCCGACCACGAGGCCGGCGCAAAAACCTTCCGCGCACCCGCCCTCCCGCTCGAAGAAGTCATCGACCCCACCGGCGCAGGCGACAGCTTTGCCGGCGGCTTCTTTGGCTATCTTGCTTCGCAGCCCGCGCTCACGCCCGCCACGTTCCGGCGCGCCATGTTCTACGGAAGTGTCATGGGTTCGTTCACCGTGGAGCGCTTCGGCACAGAGCGCCTGCAGCAACTCTCGCGCGAGGAAATCGACAACCGCTTCGCGCTGTTCCGTGAGTTGACCCACCTTGACTGAGCAGCCCGTTCGCCGCGCGGAGTGGCTGGCAGTGCTGGCCTCTTGCGCCGCTGCCTCTGCCGCGGCGGTGCTGTGGAGCTGGCAGCGCCACACCATGCTCAACTATGGCGACGCCGTGGCTCACCTGCACATCGCCCGCCGAATCTTTGACTCGCACCGTCCAGGACTCACGCAGCTTGGCTCCGTATGGCTGCCCCTGCCGCATCTGCTTCTCGTTCCCTTCGTCGCCGTCTACAGTTGGTGGGCCAGCGGCATCGCAGGCATGATTCCTTCCGCACTGGCCTACCTGACAAGCTGCGCGGGAATCTATCGCCTTGCGCGTCATTGGCTCGCCCCGCTTCCCGCTGCCATCGCGTTGGCCTTCTTCGCAGTCAATCCCAACCTGCTCTACCTGCAAACCACCGCCATGACAGAGCCGCTGTTTCTCTGCGAGTTGATCTGGGCAGTGGCGTTGCTGGTCGAATGGCGCGAGGCAATCGATGCACAGGCACAGCGCGCCACACGTCTGCTCTGGCTCGTCGCGATGGTGCTTGTGGCAGCCGTCTTCACGCGCTATGACGGATGGATACTGGCCTTGCTGGCCTGGATCGCAATGGGCATTGTCCTGCTTCGCCGCGGTCAATTACGCTCGCGCGCCTTCTGGCTCGCAAGCGCATTTGTAGTGGCTGCGCCCATCACATGGTTCATCTATAACGCTGCCGCGTTTGGAGACTGGCTGGACTTTGCTCGCGGCCCCTATTCCGCCAAAGCCATCGAACTACGCACCGCTGTCGGCAACGGACCGCCCCACCCCGGATGGCACAATCCATGGGTCTCCCTGCTGTTCTTCGTAAAGACCGCCGAAATGGACGCAGCCGCCGTGCCGTGGGGCAATGCGCTGCTGGTGCTAAGCCTGCTTGGCACAGCCTGGGGCTGGCTCACCGCTCGCCGCCGCGCGCTGCTCTGGGCGCTTCTGCTGTGGCTCCCGGTTCCCTTCTACGCGTATTCGATTGCCTATGGGTCCGTGCCCATCTTCATCCCTGTCTGGTGGCCCCATTCCTGGTACAACACGCGCTATGGCATGGAATTGCTGGCGGCCTTTGCACTCGGTCTGGGCTTCGCTGCGCAGTTCGCACTCGCGGCCACGCGCGAGTTCAAGCCCCGCTGGATACGCTACGCGGCAACCCTCCTCTTCGCAGTCCTCGCCCTCAACGCATGCGCAATCGTCCGCGAAGGGCCGCTTACCTACGTCGAAGGGACAAGAAACATCGACGCCCGCCGCCCACTCGAAACGCAGATTCCGCCGGTGCTGCGCGCGCTGCTTGCCACGCGCTCCGGCGGCATCGTCCTCATGGAAACATCCGTCTATCCGCAACTCGTCACGCTCACGGGAATCCCGCTGCGGCAGACAATCAACGAAAGTGACAAGCAGTTCTATCAGGCTGCATTGGCAGCGCCCGCCGCTCACGCATCCATCGTACTGGCATTTGATGGCGACGAAATCGACCACGCCGTCCGCGCACATCCCGTTGGACTGACCGCAGTGCAACGTTTCACCGCGCCCGGCCAGCCCTCGGCCACCATCTACGTCTCCAATGCTCCGGCTCTCAACAAAGCCCCGGCGCGGTGATAGCATCGGGCAAGGAACTAACATAACCGCATGGTTGCATTGCTCCTGCAACTCCTTGATTTCTCTTGCAGTCAGAAAATCGCTCAAGAATGCAGTCACTCTTCACCATGCGCCAACGGGAGGAAGATTGATTCCCTTCACCAAGGCCCATGCCTGCGGCAATGACTTCCTTATCGTCACCGAAGACGCTGCCACCGGCCTCGACTGGGCAGATTTGACGCGCCGCCTGTGCGCGCGCAACACCGGCATCGGCGCGGACGGGATCGAGTTCTTCGCATGGACCGGGACTCGCTCCGGTCGCATCCGCCTGCATAACGCCGACGGCTCCATCGCTGAAATCAGCGGCAACGGCACACGCTGCGTCGCCGCATGGATGGCTGCTTCCCTCAACGCGCAGCCCGGCGAAGAACTGCGCATCGAGACCGATGCCGGTCTGCGCGTGTGCCTTGTGAATGCAGTGGATACAGCCAATGGATATTCGGTCGATGTCACCACCGGGATGGGCGTGCCCACGCTCGCGTTGAAGACTGTCACTCTGGCCAATGGCATACAGGTCGCTGGCGCGGAGGTCCTCACCGGCAATCCGCACTTCGTCATCGTGGTGGATAACCCGCATTTCACCGTTCAAGGCCACCGATGGCAGGCCATCGGCGCGGAAATCTGCATGCATCCCGATTTTCCGCACCAGACCAACGCCGAATTTGTGCGCATCGTGGACAAAAGCGAAATCGAGATTCGCATTTTTGAGCGCGGCGTCGGTCCAACTACATCTTCCGGCACCGGCAGCTCCGCCTCGGCCACGGCGGCGCTTGCCTTCCATGGCTGTGCATCGCCCTTGCGCGTGGTGGCGCCCGGCGGCGCGCAGACCGTCGCATGGAGCGGCCCCGGCACTGAACTGATGCTCACCGGCCCCGCGTCTCTCATCGCGCGCGGCGAGGCGTGGTGACCATGCCAAACTCTCCCTCGCTGGCGCCATTCCTCAAGCCCGCTGCCGCAGTGCCGGGTTCAGGCATCAGCGTCATCTCGCCCGCTTCATACGCTGCTCCCGAGCGCGTGGAGCGCGGCATGGAACATCTGCGTACGCTCGGCTACACGCCACACCTCGGCAAGCACACGCAGCATCGCGGCCCGCTGTTTTTCGCAGGCTCTCCCGAACAGCGTCTTGCGGATTTTCACGCAGCCTTCGCTGCGCCTGACACCGAAATCGTAGCCTGCGTGCGCGGCGGCTACGGGTCAAATTATCTGCTCGAAGGCGTTGATCTCGCACTCCTCCAGAAGCACCCCAAGCCATTCTTCGCCTACAGCGACTTAACCGGCATCCAATTACACTTGCTCGACAAGCTCGGCTTGCCGGCATTTCACGGCCCCATGGTCGCGGCGGATTTTCCCCTTGACGACGGCGTGCATCTGGCCAGCTTTCAAGCAGCGCTTGCCGGCGAGCCATACAGCTTAGGCACGGCCGAGGGTCTGCGCACGCTGAAGCCCGGCACGGCACAAGGCACTCTCTACGGCGGGTGCCTCAGCATTCTCGTTTCGCTGCTGGGCACGCCGTGGGAACCACACACTGAAGGCAAGCTGCTGTTCCTTGAAGACACCGGCGCCAAGCCTTACCAGATTGATCGCATGCTGTGGCAATTGCGCCATGCAGGCAAACTCAATGGCGTGCGCGGCATCGTCTTTGGCGAAATGCTCGATTGCGTTCCGCCCGGCGCGCCGCCGAACCTGCTGGAAGATGTCCTCGTACACGCATTCAAAGACGTTGAAATCCCCATCGCTATTGGCCTTCGCAGCGGTCACGTCTCGCATCACAACGTCACGTTGACCTTCGGCGTGAATGCAGAGCTTCATGCTGCCGAAGAGGCGCAATTGCACTTGCTGGAACCGGCGGTGACGCGATGACTCCAACGCCACGCCACATTCATTTGAGCGGCATCTGCGGCACAGCCATGGCCTCGCTCGCCGGACTCCTTCAGTTGCAGGGTCACCGCATCACAGGCTCAGACAAGGCTGCCTATCCGCCCATGAGCGATCTGCTTCGTTCGCTCGGCATTCCCGTGCTCGAACCGTACGCCGAGGTTAACCTCGATCCCACGCCGGACCTGGTCGTCATCGGCAATGCGCTCTCGCGCGGCAACCCCGAGGTCGAGCGCATCCTCGACGAACGCATTCCATTCACGTCTATGGCAGCACTTCTGCGTGAAGAGTTTCTCACCGGCCGCGAGTCGCTCGTTGTCGCCGGCACCCACGGCAAGACCACCACCACAAGCATGCTGGCCTGGATTTACCAGGTTGCCGCGCGCGTAAATCCCGTGTTTGAGCCGTCCTTCCTCATCGGCGGCGTGGCGGAAAATTTTGGCTCGAGCTTTCAGCTCCGGCCCACGCGCACCTTCATCGTCGAAGGCGACGAGTACGACACAGCCTTCTTCGACAAAGGCCCTAAATTCCTGCACTACTTTCCCGACGCGCTGATCCTCACGCACGTCGAGTTCGATCACGCTGACATCTACGCCGATCTCGAAGCCGTCAAGACGGCCTTCATGCGGCTCGTGAATCTCGTCCCGCGTCGCGGCGTGATTGTGGCTTACGACGCCAGCGCCAACGTAACCGAGTGTGTGGCGCGCGCATTCTGCCGCGTGGAGCGCTACGGTTTCAGCGCCGACGCACACTGGCAAATCCGCAATCTGCGTCATCAGGACGGCGTGACCCGCTGGGACCTCTGGCATGGCGACGCACTGTGGGCAGCGCTCGAGATGCGCCTGGCCGGCGAACATAACGCGCTCAACGCCACCGCCGCGGCAGCGCTGGCTCATGCGCAAGGCATCAGCCGCGAAGCAATTCAGACAGCGCTGGCCAGCTTCAAAAGCGTGAAGCGCCGCCTGGAAGTGCGTGCGCAGATTGGCGGCATCACGGTCATTGACGACTTCGCGCACCACCCCACGGCCATCCGCGAAACGCTGCGCGCACTGCGCGCTGTCTATCCCCAGGCGCGCCTCTGGGCTGTGCTGGAGCCGCGCTCAAACACTCTCCGCCGCAAGGTGCTTGAGGCCGACCTCGTCGAGAGCCTGCGTATGGCTGACCGCGTCATTCTCGCCGGCGTCTATCAGCAGCAGCGCATTCCAGATGCCGAGCGGCTTCACCCGGCGGATGTCGTGCAGGCCCTCAACAGCCTTGGCACGCCCGCAGAATTGTGCCCTGACGTGGCGTCAATCATCGACAGCATCGCCAGCCAGCTTCAACCCGGCGACGTGGTCGCCATCCTTTCCAATGGCGGATTCGACGGCATCTACCAGAAGCTGCCCGCACGCCTCAAGCAAACTCACAGGGAGAGTCCGCAAATCTCATGATTGTATCGCTCGTCATGCTGGCCACCATCGTTGCGCTCAGTCTTCCTGCGGCTCTCGTATTCATTCCGTGGGCATTGATCACTGGCAGCGCGACTCCGCTTTACAACGCCTCGCAGCGCATCGTGCGCGCGGCCTTCTGGATGGGAGGCATCCGCGTGCTGGTTACAGGCGCGGAGAGAGTGCCTGCGAACACAGCGTGCATCTTCATGGCCAATCACGTCTCCAACCTTGACCCGCCTGCTCTGTTCCCGCAGCTCCCGGGCCGCACGTCCGCATTCCTCAAGCGCTCGCTCATGAAGATTCCCGTGCTCGGCCTCGGCCTGAAACTTGGCGAATTCATTCCCGTCGACCGCGATGGCCGCGTAGACAGCGCGATGGAGAGTGTGCGCTCCGCCCGCAGCGTGCTCGAGAAGGGCCTGCACATCACCACGTTTGTCGAAGGCACGCGTTCCCGCGACGGACGCATGTTGCCATTCAAGAAAGGGCCGTTCTACCTGGCCATGGAAACCGGCACTCCATGCATCCCCGTTTCCATTTACGGCACTGAAACCATGATGGCCAAGGGCAGCCTGCGCATCCGGCCAGCCACGGCACACATCGTCTTTCACCCGCCGGTTTTCCCTGGCGACTTTGCTTCCCGCGAAGATCTGATGAAAGCAGTCCGCAGCGCAATCGCGTCGGGGTTGCCGGAGTGGATGCGGACCTGACGCTCTACGGCTCCACCACCGCGCTGTAGCCGTCGCCAAGTAGCTTCTGGCACATCGCATCGGCGTCTTTGCGATTGGCAAACGGACCAATCTGCACATGAATCAGGCTGTCGGTAGCCTCGCGGCGAGCTGTCACCGCATATCCGCGCTGGTGCAGCGCAGTCACCAGCACTCTCGCATCTTCTACATGAGAGAGTGCCGCAACCCTCACCATCACCGCCGCCTGGGCCATTGCCTGCTGCACCTGAGGAGTCGTCGCAGCCGGAGCCTGAGGCGTGCCGCCCTGTTGCGCCAGGGCGGGCCGCACCAAGAGCTGGCCGGAGTCCGCAGCCGGGGTGCTGCCGCCCGGGGAGTAGGAAGTCAAAGCATTTCCGGTCTTGCTGCCCTCATCCGGAGTCAGTTGCTCCATATTCTCAACTGCCGGATTCGCGGCAGGCGCAGCACCCGCTGCCGCTGGCTTTGACAGCGTTCCAACCGCCTGCCCCGGCATGGGTTGCCCAGCAACAGGCTGCGCGTTCGCCCCGGCAGCCGCGCCGGAACCGCGGCGTCCTGCGGCATACCCCAGCCCAAAGCAAAGCCCGCAGAGCATCGCCAGTCCCAATCCAATGGCCGTAAGCGCAACTGGGCCCAGAGTTACCTCAGTGTCGCGCCGCTCTTCCATCGGCTCAAACTCTCCGCCGCCCATCCCTCGCTGCATACTTCGTCCTCGGGTTCACACTTCTCTCAATCGGCCACCGGTCTGTGCATGCGGCCGCTTGCCGGCGTGCTCCCGCTGTGTCTCTGCGTTTGTTTTCTCCCGCAATGTCTTATGGCTTTTCCGCAGGCGCCCTGGCCGCATCGCCAACCTTGTTCAAAAGCGCCAGCAGCTCCACCGGAAGCGGGAAAATGATCGTCGTGTTCTTCTCGACGCCAATCTCCGTCAGCGTCTGCAGATAGCGCAGTTGCAGCGTAATGGGCTGCGTAGCCAGCAGCGCCGCGGCGTCCACCAGCTTTTGCGCCGCGTTGAATTCGCCCTCGGCGTGAATGATCTTCGACCGCTTTTCGCGCTCCGCCTCCGCCTGCTTGGCCATGGCGCGCAGCATCTGCTCGGGCAGGTCCACCTGCTTCACTTCCACTGAAATGACTTTCACTCCGAATGGCTCCGTGCGCTGGTCAATAATCGTCTGGATGCGCAAGTTGAGCTTGTCGCGGTGGCTCAGCAACTCGTCCAGCTCCACCTCGCCCAGCACCGAGCGCAGTGTTGTCTGCGCAAACTGCGAGGTCTGGTAGACGTAGTTGGCCACTTTGATCGCGGCGTTGTTCGGATCCACGACATAAAGGGTCACCACGGCATTCACT
>JAJYBT010000099.1 GCA_021778875.1 Acidobacteriota bacterium
CCCCGGCCTGCAGGGCACGATAGATGTCCTCGTCGCCGTCAAAGGTGGTGAGGACTATGATGCGCGCACCGGGGAACTCCTCGCGAATTTTCGCGATGGCGTCGGCTCCGCCGATTTTGGGGAGACGCAGATCCATGAGCGTGATATCGGGCTGAACGGCGCGGAAGGTCTCGATGGCCTGCTCGCCGTCTGAGGCTTCTGCGACAACGGACAGCCCCTCGACGGTATTAAGGAGCGCGACGAGGCCCTTGCGCACGATGACGTGGTCGTCTACGACCAGAAGACGTATGGGTTGCTGGCCCGGTTCGGTCATGTTGTTCTTCCTCCTGTGGGAACGACGACCTGGACCTGCGTCCCCTCACCTTCTTTGCTGCTTACTTTTATTCTGCCGCCAATTTGCTGTGCGCGCTCATGCATGCCAGTGATACCGAAATGCCCGTGTGCAGCAGAAGGAGCTTCCCCTGCGAATCCACGTCCATTGTCGGAGATGGTCATTTTGACGCGGCGGCGCGCATACTCAACGCGGATTGTTACGCTCGTCGCGTGGGCATGGCGGACGACATTGGTGACCGCCTCCTGCGCGATGCGGAGCAGTTCGCTCTCCAGGAGGGGCGGGAGCGGGCGATAGGCTCCGTGGACTTCGACCTGCGACTTGACGCCTGACGAGGCGGTAACACGCTCAGCCATCTGCACGAGCTGCGATGCGAAGTCCTGGCTTTCGGTGTTCTGCGAGCGCAACTCCCAGATGGCGCGGCGGGCGTCTTCAATGCCGGTACGGACGAGTTCCTGCGCCTGGTCGAGATGCTGGCGGGCAGCGTCGGTGGATTGCGAGAGAGTGCGGCCGACGATCTGCAGCTGGACGGAGACGGCGACGAAGCCTTGCGCGAGGGTATCGTGAATTTCGCGCGCGATGCGGTTGCGCTCGGCGAGAACGGCATTGAAGCGGGATTCAACCTGACGGACGCGCCAGAGGTAAGCGAGATATCCGAGGAGCGCGATACCGAGGAAAAGCAGGAGATAGAACCAGTAGGTCTGGTAGAAGTAGGGGCGCAGGACGAAGGAAAGGGATGCGGGCGTGGCGCTCCAGACGCCGTCGTTGTTGCAGGCGACGACGCGGAAGGTATAGTGGCCGGGCGGCAGGTTGGTGTAGTAGGCACTGCGCTGGGTTCCGGCGTCGACCCAGGCGTGGTCAAAACCGACGAGCTGGTAGCGAAAGCGGACCTTGTTGGGCGCGGAGAAGCTGAGGCCGGCGTAATCGAAGGCAAAGCGACGGGCGCCGGCGGCGATCTTGAGGGGTTTGGAGCGAGTGGCCGAAAGATCGAAATCCGGCTCGGGCTGGTCGTCGACACTGAAGCGCTCGATGGCCATGAGCGGGGCGACGCGATTCATGGGGAGGTGAGCGGGATCGACCGTGGAGACGCCACGAAGGGTGGCAAACCAAAGGGTGCCGTTCTGCATGCGCCATGCGGCGGGATGACCTCCGCTGCTGGCTTCGTTGATCTTCATTCCGTCGGCGATGCCGTAGGAGTCGACGACGACGTGCTTCACTTTGCCGTCGGCATAGCGATTAAGGGCGTTGCGGTTGACGCGGTAGATGCCGTCGTTAGAGCTGATCCAGAGATTGCCCTCGCCGCCGTCGAGGATGCTGTAGATGTTGACGGGCAGGTCCGCGCCGGATCCACGGATGGGCGTGATGACTCCATTGCGCCAACGGTTGAGGCCGCCGCCGTCGGTACCGATCCAGAGAGTGCCGTCGGGATCGAGGTGCAGCGCGGTGATGATGGAATTCGAAAGGCCGTCCTTTTTGGTGAAGTTGTGGAATTGGCCGTTGCTCCAGTGCGTGAGCCCGCCGATAGTGGCGATCCACATGCCGCCGTGGCTGCCCTGCTGCATGGCTCCGACGAGGTTGCCGCCGAGGCCGTCGAGGGCGGTCCAGGAGGTGAACTGGCCGTTGCGATATTGCGAGAGGCCGCGGCGGGTGCCGATCCAGAGGGTTCCGCTGCTGTCGAAGTAAAGCGAGCGGACGAAGTCATCGGCCAAGCCGTCGGCCGAGGTGAACACCTTGACCTGACCATTACGGACACGGTCGAGGCCGTCGGGTGTTCCCAGCCAGAGATCACCATTCGGCGCGCCAGCAACGGAGAGCACGATGTTGCTGGAGAGGCCGTTGGCCGCGGTGAGGGCGGAGAATCCCGACTTGTTCACCGAGGCGAGAGCGGCATGATCGGCTCCGCCTCCGTTGGTGCCGAGCCAGACGGCGCCGGATTTGTCCTGCGTGACGGAGAGAATGTGGTCATTGGAGATTCCGTCGGCCGAGGTATAGGTGGTGAACTTGCGGTCGCGGAGAATGTCGACGCCGCCGGATTCGGTTCCGAGCCAGAGGTTGCCCTCGCGATCTTCGGCGATGGAGAGAATGAGGTTGCTGGAGAAGCCTTCCTTCGGCGTGAAGGCCTCCATGGAGCCATGGACGAAGCGGGCGAGGCCACCGGCCGTGCCGATCCAGATGGCTCCCTCGCGGTCGCAGAAAAGCAGATTGACGCGGTTGGAGGGAAGGCCATTGCTTTGAGTGTAGGACTTGAGCGAAGCGGGGCTGGAAAGGTGCGACTTTGCCTGGACTTCGCCTGAAGCTGTGAACCAGAGTCCGGTGTCGGCGCCGATCCAGATGCCGCCCTGGGGAGTCTCAGTGAGCGCATCCACGTCTTTCCCGGCGAGAGGCTTGAAGTCGCTACAGTCGGCGGTGCTGCCGGGAGTAAGGGCGGTGGCGCTGCAGATCTCTATCCCGTCCTGCGTGCCGGCCCAGATGCGCCCGCGCCGGTCGAGGAGCATGGACTGAATCTGTACGGGACGGCCTGCGAGGGTGAAGTAGGTCGCGTTGCCGGGTGAGGCGTGGAAGACGCCTTCGGTGGTCGCAAGCCAGAGGGAGCCGTTCATTGGCTCCAGCATCTGGCTGTTCTGGTCGAGCGGAGGCACGCCGGGCACATTGATGAAATGGTCTCCGTCGAGGCGTGACAGCCCAGCAGAGGAGGCGACCCAAATACGGGCCTGACGGTCCTGATAGAGCGTCCAGACGGTGTTGCCGGAGGTATCGGGATAGGCTTTGAAGACGCCATGGCTGTAGCTGGCGACTCCGTTGGCGGTGCCGATCCAGAGGGTCCCGTTGTTGTCCTGCAGTAGTGAATAGACGAGGTCGCTGGGAAGCTGCGGTGTGTTCTTGTGGTTGTAGACGGTGAAATGCACGGAGTCGAAGCGGACGAGTCCGGCTTCAGTGGCGAACCACATATATCCGTCGGCAGTTTGCAGGACGGCGTGGACAGTGTTCTGTGGCAAACCGCTGTCGGTTTGCCAGGATTGGTAGCCGTAGCGGCGGAGGTCCTGATGCGGGTCAAGCGCATGCGCCATCGCAACGCATAACAGAATTGCAGACAGAACTGCGTATCGGAGCGTGCGATGGGCCATGGACATTACTGGATGCATTGTACTTACCCGGGGAGGAGAACCATATCCACCAGAAGATGGAGACGCGGCGGACAGAACGGTCAGGCGCTCTTCTTGCGCGGCGTGCGGGACTTGACCCAGACTTTTTCCGCAGCGGGCGCGCCGAGGGTCGCGGTACCGGAGGGAGTCTCAATGGTGAGGGTCTGGTCATAGTTCTTTTTGAGCACGCGGACGTGGCCTCCGGGCGCGATGCCGTTCTGATGCAGGAAGCGGAGAAGCTTGGGATCGCGCTCATACAAGCTGTCCACGATGTAGTCAGAATTCACTTCGCTCTCGACTAAGGTGCGCAGGCCGCGGCGAGCGCGCCTGGCGGGGCTCTCCGGCAAGACGAAGTTGCCATGGGGGCAGGTTCCCTGCTGACCTAGCTTTTCGAGCAGTCGGGCCTCAAAAGCGGGCGAAACGGCGTGTTCCAGACGCTCGGCCTCGTCATGGACTTCATACCAGGGCATGCCGAACATTTCTGAAAGCATGCGCTCGATGAGGTGATGGCGGAGGGCTGTGCGTTGTGCGGTATGGCGGCCCTTGGAGGTAAGACGGATGACGCCGTCAGACTTCAGATCAACATAACCGTCGCGGCGGAGGCGACGCAGGGCCATGGAGACGGCTGGCGGCGAGACTCCTAGCCAGTGCGCAAGTGTGGCAGAGATGACGGTCTGCCCTTCACTTTCGGCTTCAAGCACGGCCTTGAGGTAGTCCTCTTTGGAGACGCTGATGGTATTCTTCACGGCTCATTCAGCATCGCCTGTGGTGCGGCGGTTGTAAAGTACCGGGGCGTGCGGCATTGCTGAAATCGCTTAGTGAAAGCGGGTTTGCTTGTAGAGCATCCAGCCACAGCCGAAGAGGAAGACGAAGAGAACGGCGGTAAGGACGGCGGCGTTGGTCAGATCCATGGCGATGGGCGGGCGCTGGACGCCGATGGCGAGCCAGACGAAGACGCCGGCGGCAAGCGCGAGGATCAGGAAGTCCCACCAAGGGCGCTTCTCTTCAGGGGCAGAAGCGGAGTTCTCGCCGTGGTAAGCCTTGATGGTTTCTCCCAGATCGAACTTGTAGCGATCGCACTCGCGGACGATGGCGCTCATGTAAGAGTCGCGCTCCTTGATGGAAGCGGAGGCCGAAGTGATGGCGAGCGCGCCGAGGATCATGATGGCCGAGGCGCTGAAGACGAGAATGCGCATAGAGGCGGAGGCGTGGGCGAATTCTCCGAAGACGAAGGCTCCCCAGGCGAGGCCCCAGAGCTGATTGGTGTTGGAGAGCGGGATGGCGCGGCCGATGCCGATGTATTTGGTGGCGTACTGCTGGAAGAGATCGCCGATGACCCAGCAGAATCCGCCGAGAAAGAGCCAGAGCATGGAGGGCCGCAGCGCGTGAAGCTCTGCGATGAGGGAGATGCTGCCACTGTGCAGACTGAAAGCGAGAACGGCCATGGTTCCCAGCTCGCCGAAGGTGAAGATGGTGACAAAGGAAAGTGGGTTCATGCCGGAGAGATAGGCCTTGCGGTAAGGAACATACATGGTTCCCCACATGAGACCTGCGCCGAGTGCGGCGATGATGCCGGAGATTGCGCGCGCGGAGGTGGCAGAGCCGGTATGCACGGAGGCCGCGGAGAGCATGACGGCGCTAGCGACAATGGCGATGGCTCCGCCAAGGACCTTGGCCCAGCTTTTGGCGTCGGCTCCCTTGAGCTCGTGGAAGAAGAACCAGCCCCAGAAGAGGCCGACGAGGGTGTTGGTGTTCCAGAGAGGAAAGGCGATGGAGAGGCCGACGTCGCGAATGGCGAAGACGGTGAGCGTGTTGGCGACGGCCCAGAGAGCTCCGGCGAGCACGGCCCACACGATAAGGTGGGGGCGGCTGCGGAGGTCACGAAAGACGTAGTTGGTTCCCTTGAAGGCGATGGGGAGAGTCCAGCGGGCGACAAAGACGCCGAGTACCATGCAGAGCGAGATGGCATAGGGCGAGAAGCCGGCGGTGACGAGCTTGGTTGGAGCCTCAGCCCCTCCGAGCCATACACCTGCCGCAAGCGCGCAGACGATGCCAAGACCATGGAAAGAGCGAAGCGTGCCCTGGTGCTGGCTGGAGGTTGCGAGTTTTGGCATGCAATGCGTTTACCAAGCGACTTCAGATGGAAAGAACTCCGCGATCAGGTCCTCGTAGAACGGCTTGAGCTCTTTCAGGTTGGGCTTTTCAGCTCCCTTGGAGTATAGATCGTACGGATTGAACTTGTTGACCCACTCGAACATTTTCTCGTCGTGCGAGGACATGAGGTGGCGGTACGCTCCGTGGCGATGGGCCGGATAGAAGGAGTGGTAGCGCAGCATGTAGAGTGCGGGCTCGGGCAGGTAGTCGCGCACAACGCGGTAGATGTACTCGTCGTGTCCCCAGGAGAGATGCACGTTGTCGAGGCCGCAGTTCGGCTCGTAGATGCCGTAGGGGGTCTGGTACTCGGGCACGTTGCGATCGGGATTGTTCGCAAAGTATTGGTGGAAGACGATCTGGTCGGACCAGGCGCATCCGACGGGGAAGGTATCTCCGACGACGGCCCACTGGGGCTCTCCATAGAGGCAGAGGACCTTGCCGAGATCATGAATGAAGCCGGCGAGGATGAACCAGCGGGGATGGCCGTCCTTTCGAATCGCCTCGGAGGTCTGGAGAAGATGCTCGATCTGGGAGAGATCGGTGTCGGGATCGCTGTCGTCGATGAGCGTGTTGAGGTAATCCGCGGCGGCCCAGATGCTCTTGCTGCCGCGGTTGAGCTCGCCGTATTCCTTTTCCTTCTGGAGGACGAAGTCCAGCGTCTGGTTGGTGTGGTTGAGGCGATAGAACTCGGCAACGGATGGGTTTGCCTTCTCGTCGTAGTTGCGGAATTCGGACTGATCTTTGCCCTGGCGGTAGCGGCCGGCGACGAAATCGTCCCATTCTTCGATGTTCTTCAGGGGTTCGTGGGCGGGATTGGCGGATGCTGTCATGATTTTCTCGATGCTGGAAGAATCCTTAACGTTACCGCTAACGTTTACCAGTTTCGATGCGTTTCGGCAAGCAGAAGGGTTTACGGGCTTTGCGGCAATAGCGTAGATTGCTCAAGAGCCGCAAGCAAAACAGAGGGCCAACGAGGAGAGATTGTGTTCAAAGCCATCCTGACGGACAGCCATTTCTGGGTACCGCTGATCGTACTTTTGGCGGGGATTGGCCTGCTTGTGCTGCTGCATTAAGGGGCAAAAGGGATTAGGCGGGTTTATCGCCTGGCGCGCGCTGGGGTTTTTGCTGGTGAAGAGGTGCGGCGCGGCTGGCCCGCAACGCCAGCAGAGGAGGCGCGCACGATCAGCTTCGGTTCCAGGCGAATCTGTTTTGCGGTGGCGATGCGTTTGCCGACGAGGTCGAGGGCGAGCTTCCCGGCCTGCTGGCCGAGTTGCGCTGTGGACTGGTCAATGGAAGAGAGCGGGATGCGCAGGTAATCGGAGTAGCGGACGTTTCCGCAGCCGATGAAGGCGATGTCGCCGGGAATGGAGAGACCGGCTTCGATGGTGGCCTGCATGGCTCCGATGGCGGTGAGGTCGTTGTAGCAGAAGACGGCGTCGGGGTGCGGCTTGCGTTGCAGAAGCTTGAGCATGGCCTGACGGCCGACGGTCTCTCCGATCTCTTCCACTCTTGGATTCGCAATGATGTAGGGCGTGCGAACGGCGAGGCCGGCTTCGCGAAGCGCATCCTTGTAGCCGCGGAGACGGTCGGCGCCGGGCGAGAGTTCGGGGCCGGCGATGTGCGCGATTCGGCGTCTGCCGGTGTGGATGAGGTGGTGCGTGGCGAGGCGTCCGGCGGCGTAATCGTCTGTGCCGACGAAGTGGGCGTTGAGGTGCGGGAAGTTGCGGTCGACGAGGATAAAGGGCGTGCGCTGATCTTCGACGCCGTAGAAGCCGAGCAGCGTGGGCTGGCAGGAGGCGACCAGCAAAGCGTCAACGCCGCGGGCGAGGACGTTGCGAATCTCCTGCCTTTCGAGTTCGGGATCTTCCTCTGACGAAGCGAGGATGAGTCCGTACCCGTGTT
>JAJYBT010000100.1 GCA_021778875.1 Acidobacteriota bacterium
TTCTGGATCAGGCGCTTCAGGTCCGCGCGAATCTTGTCCTTGACCATGCCGTAGTCCGATCGCTGCTCGCCGCTCAGTTCGTCCAGTGTCTTCAGAACGGTTTCGCGGGCCTGCTCCGTGATGTCCGCGCCGCCGAAGCCGCGGAAGACGACCTCCGGGGCCAGCTCCATCTTGCCCGTGCGCTTGTTGATGGCCAGCACCGCCAGGACGATGCCGTCTTCAGAGAGGATGCGGCGGTCGCGGATGACGAGGTCTTCCACCACGTCAATGGACGACCCGGAGTCAATCAGGACGCGGCCGGCTGTGACCTTGTCCTTCTTGCGGGCGTCGTTCTTGTCCAGTTCCAGCACATCACCGTCTTCAATCACAATGGCGTGCTCCACGGCGCCGGTCTCCATGGCCACCCGGGCATGGTGGCGCAGGTAGCGGTAGTCGCCGTGGACGGGAATAAAGAACTTGGGCCGGACCAGATTGATGAGCAGCCGCATCTCCTCCTGGCTGCCGTGTCCGCTGACGTGAATCAGGCCGTTGGAGCCGTCATCGCAGATCACGTTGGCATCGCGGCGATAGAGGTGGTCGATGACGCGAAAGATACCCTTCTCATTGCCCGGAATGATGCGCGAGCTGAGCACAACGGTATCCCCGGCGTCGATGCGGGCGTGCTTGTGGTTATCCACGGCGGCGCGGCTCAGGGCGCTCATCGGTTCGCCCTGCGTGCCGCTTATCAGGATCATGAGCTGGTCGGGCGTATAGTCGCGCATCTGGCCGGGATTGATGACCAGGCCGGGCGGAATGTCGATGTAGCCCAGATCCTGGGCAATCTCCGTACTCTCCATCATGGACCGGCCGATGACGGCGACCTTGCGGCCGTGCGCGCGCGCCAGTTCCATGGCAATGCGGATGCGGTAGATGGACGAGGAGAAGCAACTGAAGAAGAGCTTCTTCTTGGTGCGCGCAAAGATCTCGTCCAGCCGCGGAATGACAGCCCGCTCGCTGGGGGTGTAGCCGGAGCGCTCCACGTTAGTCGAGTCCTGCAGCAGGGCCAGGACACCGCGCTTGCCGTACTCGGCAAAGGTGTGCAGGTCAAAGGGCTTGTCGTCGAGCGGCGAGAGATCGATCTTGAAGTCGCCGGTGTGGATGACCACGCCCACCGGGGTATCAATGGCCAGCGCTACGCAGTCCACCAGCGAGTGGGTTACACGGATCGGCTCGATGGTGAAGGGGCCGATGGTGAACTTCTCGCGCGGGGTAATCTCGATCAGCTCGGTCTCGTCCAGAATCTGATGCTCTTCGAGCTTGCCCTCCACGTAGGCGAGGGTAAACTCCGTCGCGTAGACCGGAACTTTGATCTCGTTCAGAATCCAGGGCAGGCCGCCGATGTGATCCTCGTGGCCGTGGGTCAGGATGATGCCGCGAACATGGGCCTTGTTTTCAACGAGATAGGAGATGTCGGGGACAACAATATCCACGCCCAGCAGCTCGGACTCGGGGAACATCAGCCCGGCATCGATCACGATGATTTCGTCTTCCCAGCGGAGGGCGAGGCAGTTCATGCCGAATTCGCCAAGACCGCCGAGGGGAATTATTTTCAGCTTTTTCGTATGCATCTGTCGTATTTGATGCTAACACCTGTAGGGTTGGCAGAGTGAGGGTTGCCACCGGCAAAACGCTCATCGGTCGCAACTTCAGTGCAGATGGCAGACGAACGAGCGACAACCGGCTGATCCGTGGTTTGCCCCGGTCGCTCTGCCCATGAACAAGGAGGGGCAACGGGATGAAACTCAGACCGTATCTGAACTTTGGCGGGAATGCGGGTGAGGCGTTTCGCTTCTATGAGAAGCATCTGGGTGGCCGGATTACCGCGATGATGACGTTCGGCCAGATGCCCGGTCCGTCCACGGTTGGGCCCGAGTGGCAGGATGCCGTCCTGCATGCCTCCATCTCCATCGGCGATATCGAAGTGATGGCGAGTGATGTGCCGGGGAACTTCCAGCCGATGCGCAGCGCCTACCTGTGCCTTGGGGTAGACAGCATCGAAGAAGCGGAGCGGGTGTACGGCGTGCTGGCCGAGGGCGGCGAAATCTACATGCCGATGGCGGAGACATTTTTCGCACTTCGCTTTGCGCAACTGCGAGACCGCTTTGGAACGCTGTGGATGATTATTC
Source organism: Acidobacteriota bacterium (assembly GCA_021778875.1). Next base: position 2,166 of record JAJYBT010000100.1, read on the forward strand.
ATGAGCGGCCGATGCCGAAGCAGGATTGAGCGCGTCCATAGACCATACGGTTCGCAGAGAGAGTTTGATCTGCGGCGCATTGTGTTCCGGCTTCGGCGCCCGGTGAGTTCAAAGCCGTCGCAGTGGCACAGAGGGATTTTTGCTTACGTTTGCGATGCCTGTATCCGTGATTCGTTTCTTCGCCGTAATGTTCGCTCTGCTGATGGTTGTGCCAGCGTGCTGTGCAGGTGCGGCTGCGGGGCCAATCGTGGCCGGGTACGTCTTCCCGCAGAACATGACATTGCAGCCGGGGCAGGTGGATGCACGCAATCTGACGTGGATCTACTACGCCTTTGCCAACATTGCCGATGGCCGCATGGTGGAGGGCTTTGCCGCCGATGCGCAGAATCTTCCGCAGGTGGTTGCCCTCAAGCGGGAGAACCCGAAACTGAAGGTGCTCATCTCCGTGGGCGGCTGGAACTGGTCCGGTGGCTTTTCGGATGCAGCCCTCACGCCACAAAGCCGGGCGCGATTCATCGAGAGCGCGGTCGAGTTTCTGCGCCGATACAACCTCGACGGAATGGATCTGGACTGGGAGTATCTGGGGCAGCCGGGAGCGGGCCACTCCTACCGCAAAGAGGACAGGGAGAACTTTACCGCTCTGGTGAGGGAGCTTCGTCAGCGGCTGAACGCGGAGAGCGGAAGAACGCATAGCAGGCTCTATCTGACCATTGCCGCGGGGGCATCGCTCCAGTACCTGGAGGATACGCAGATGGACCAGGTGCAGCGGTTTGTGGATGCCGTGAACCTGATGACCTACGACTCCTATGTGCCCGGTGCGGACGCAACGACCGGCAATCATGCGCCGCTGTATGCGGATCCAGCGGACCCGAAGCGGGCATCGGCTGATGCCGCGGTAAAGGCCTTTGTGAAGGCGGGTGTGCCTGCCGCAAAGATTCTGCTGGGTGTTCCGTTCTATGGAAAAGCCTGGAGCGATGTGGCAGACGCGCATCACGGATTGTTTCAGCCCGGCAAAGCCGCATCCGGAGGAGATTTGCCTTATGGTGCGATCACCGGAACGATGCTGGGTCACGGCTTTACGCGCTACTGGGACGATGCGTCGTCGGTTCCGTATCTTTACAGCGCGGAGAAGCGCGAATTTGTCACGTATGAGGATCCGGAATCGATTGCCACGAAGTGTGATTATGTGCTGCATCACGGGCTTGGCGGCATCATGTTCTGGAACTACTTCAACGATCCCTCCGGCACGCTCCTGGATGCCATCCACACCGCGATGCACCAGCGGAAGCCGGTGCCTGCCGGGCGGTAGCAGGCGCGGGCTGGACTACGTATCTTCGCCGGGGAACCGGACGCCGAGAGCCGTACGCGCAGCCTCAAGCAGCCGCGCCATGCCGAGCGAAAGAGCATGCGTAATCTCGGGGCTCTCCAGTTGGCCGCCGCGGATGAGCTGGCAGAAGTGGTCGGTCTCGTAGTTGAATCCGCCGGCGACGAACGGCTCATGCAGCTCGACGGTTCTGCCGTCGATGTAGCGGACAGTGGCGCGCACGGGGTTCCACCAGTTTTCGTGGATGGTGACGTAGCCGCGCGGCGCGCAGAGCAATGCATCGCCGCGGCTCAACAGATCAAGACCGGTGTGCAGCTGTGCCATGCCGCGCTCGTGCTCTGTCTGAAAAAGGGCAAATGCATCGACGCCGGCCGGAGAAAGTCGGCCCATGGTTTGCACGCGGCGCAGCGGGCCAAGCCAATCGAGCGCGAGAAAGGCCTCATAGGGACCGATGCCCATGACGCCACCGCCGCCGAGCTCGGCAAAGTGGAGCGGATAGTCGGGGGCGAGGGTGGAGTCGCAGTGCCCGGCGCGCACGAAGCCCACCGGGCCAATGGGGTCGGCTTGCAGGTACTCGCGCAGCTTTCGGTAGAGGGGAAAGAAGGGCGGCTTCATGGCCTCCATGAACAGACGGCCATGGCGGTGCGCGGCCTCCAGTATCCGGCGAAGCTGCTGCTCGTTCAGGGCGGAGGGCTTCTCGCACATCACGTGCTTGCCGGCGGCGAGGGCCTGCAGGCATATCTCCGCGTGCGTGTCCGGGTGGGTGGCAACGTAGATGGCGTCCACATCCGCCGCGACGAGCTGGCTGAGGCTGTCGCACACTTGCGGGACAGAAAACCGCTGCGCGTAGGCATGAGCCCGCTCCGCGGTGCGCCCCCACACGGCGCTTAGCGAGGCTGCCGGAACGGCTTGCAGACCCTGGGCAAAACGCGCGGCGGCGCGGCCCGGCCCGGCCACGCCCCAGCGAATCTGCCGTAGTTCTGGATCAGGATGCAGCATGGGTTGATCCTGTCGCGTTTCTTTGGCACGCGCTCCAGTGCAGGCAGCGCGTGTGCGGCGCTGTTTTTCTCAGCGCAGCAGGTCTTCCAGCGTGGTGCTGAGGTCGGTCTTGTCGTCGCGATACTTGACGATGACGGGAGCGTAGAGGCTCAGGCCCCACTCCTGCCCCTTGCCCCGCGTAACCGCTCGTGAGCCGGGGACGACAACTGCGTTGGCAGGGATGACGAGCGGCTGATCCGCCGTGGCGCGCAGGATGGTTCCGTTGACGAGATCGAAGACCGGAGTGCCGCGGGTCAGAATGGTTCCCGAGGCAAGCACCGCCCCCTTGCGCACGATGGTCCCTTCATAGATGCCGCAGTTGCCGCCCACAAGCACATCGTCTTCCACCACGACCGGGGACGCATTGACCGGCTCAAGGACGCCGCCGATCTGGGCTGCCGCGCTGAGGTGAACGCGTTTGCCAATCTGGGCGCACGAGCCCACCAGTGCATGCGAGTCCACCATGGTGCCTTCATCCACCCAGGCCCCGGCATTGATGTACATCGGAGGCATGCAGACGACGCCGCGCGCCACATAAGCGCCGGCGCGGACGGAGGAACCGCCGGGGACGATGCGGACGCCGTCGTTTGCGGTGAAGTGCCGGGCCGGATACGTGTGCTTGTCCACAAAAGAGAGACCGGCGGCGGGCCCTTCGACGAGCGCTCCAAGGCGAAAGCCGAGCAGAATGCCCCGCTTAACCCATGCGTTTACGCGCCATCCGGTTGGCTCCGCGGGATCCGGCGAGGCGGACCGCACTTCGCCGCTCTCGAGCGCGGCGCGCAGCTTAAGAAAGACATCCATGGCAGACTGATCGCCCACGGCGGCGGCGCCAGCAGCAAAAGCACGTTCGACTGCTTCTTCCAGTTGTTGAATGGTCATTGCCCTTTGAGTTTATCAAGGCGGGATGGCAATAAGATGTGCTGCAGACAGGCGGGTGAGATATGTGAAGAAGACCGTGGCGGCGAACGCAGGAAAAACCGCCGCCGCATGCCGGGGCGACGCGGCGACGATTCCGGTGGAACCTACGCGGTGGGCTGCTGTTGCAGTTTGGTCTTGGATTGGCCAGCGGCCACGGACTGAAGCCGGAAGGCATTTCTGCCTGCCGGAACCAGCGCCAGCGGAACCGCGGATTGACCCGCCTTGCAGCCGAGATTCTTGGCTTCAAGCCATGCGCACAGCCTGGGATCGTAGATCTCAGGACGGCCTTGCCAAAACTCCGGTGCCAGATCGCACTGGATGTGCAAATGGCCCAGAAGTAACTCGATTGCCGGTATCTGCTCAGGGAAATATCGCCGGACGTTATCTGCACCAATATGAAGTCCGATAACTCCACGGCCCTTACTTTGCGTAGTAACTACCATGACGTACCTGCCCTTCAACCTGGGATGAATGTCAGTTTTCAGGAGCCTGGTTACGAGAAACGGTCAGTGAATAAAGAAGGACCACGACGGGACACCACCTCGTGGATTGCGCATCCCCGGAGACGGCGTTACCTGATGGTGTACCGCTTTTTGCCGGATGTCAAGAACATCTCGACGCAATGCGTCCGGACTGCCGGCTCCGCATAAAAATATCCGAGACGCGTTTCGGGAAAGACTTGCACTCCCTTGATTTTGGATGCGTGGCAGCGATTTTGGTGAGCAAATGCGAGTCAGATTGACGCAAAGCTTGTGTTACAGCCCGGTAACTCGGAACCTGGCCGGAACACTTATTCGATTTACCGGGAAGAGGAAACTGCCTCATGCAGGGCATCGGCCACCAGCTGCTGTTGTCCGGGTGTAATGCGGTTGAAAAAGGGCAGGGCAAGCGTTTGCCGGGCCACCGATTCCGTGATCGGCCATGCGTCAGCAGACGTGCCGGCGATGGCTCGCCAGGCGGGCTGCAGGTGGATGGGCGCGAAGTAGCGCCCGGTGGCGATGCCGCGCTCGGCAAGGGCAGCCCGAGTGCGCTCGCGGTCCACATTGTGGGGCAGGCGAACCACATAGACGAACCAGCTGATGGTTCGACGCGGAACCGTGAGTTGCGGCAGTTCCAGACGGGGAATCGAAGCCAGCAGGGCATGGTAGCGCTCTGCCGCTTCGCGGCGCATGCGGAGCATCTCTTCCAGGCGGGCGAGCTGCACACGGCCGAGCGCGCAGGCCAGATCGGAAAGGCGGTAGTTGTAACCGATTTCAGCGTGGTCAAGCCAATCGGCGGAGGGCGCGCGGCCCTGGTTGCGCAGCAGGCGCAGGCGGTCCGCATGGCCTGCGTTCCGGGCAAGGACGGCGCCGCCTTCCCCGGTGGTGAGCTGCTTGTTGGGATAGAAGCCGAAGACTGCGAGGTCTCCGAAGCTGCCTGCGCGCCGGCCATCAAACTCGGCTCCCATGGCTTCGCATGCGTCCTCTATCAGGGCAAGGTGATGGCGACGGGCGATGTCCGCAAAGGCGTCCATCTCTGCCGGGACGCCAAAGGTATGCACCAGAAGAATGGCCCGCGTGCGCGGCGTAATTGCTGCTTCGACGGCGTTGGGATCGAGATTCAGCGTGACGGGATCAATCTCCGCGAAGACCGGTGTGGCGCGCACCTGCAGCACCGTGTTGGCAACAGCCACAAATGCGAAGGAGGGCACGATGACCTCGTCGCCTTCTCCAATGCCAAGCGTTAGCAGCGCCAGATGCAGCCCGGCGGTGCCGGAGCTGACCGCAACGGCATGTGGAACCGCGTGATAAGCGGCGAGTGCCTGCTCAAAGGCATGCAGTTCCGGCCCCAGGCTGAGCTGAGGCGTGCGCAGCACGGCGGTGACGGCTGCGATTTCGGCCTCAGTAATATCGGGCGAAGAGAGTGGAATGGACGGGTTCATGCATCCTCTGCCGCGACGGGGACCGGCCGTTTGATGAGAAGTCCATCCAGCGGAACCGTGGTGAGCACGCGGGCGATTGTGGTTGCCGCCGTTCCGTCGCCGTAGGGGTTTTTCATCTCGCGCAGGCCTGCTCGGAGCTCCGGCGCCAGTGCGCGATGGAT
>JAJYBT010000101.1 GCA_021778875.1 Acidobacteriota bacterium
GCTTCCGTTTCCGTTCTTTCCGGTGGGAACGCTTGCGCCCAGAAACGCCGTGACAATGGCGTTGCCGTGCTCCTCATTGCGCGCAAAGATGCGGTACTTGGAGAGGAATGAAACGTCGCCGAAGCCGTCGTTTGTTTTGGGCGCCAGATGGTTGAAGAAGGGGGGCAGATTGAAGAGCAGCTCGATGTGGCGCTCGGGAATCAGTTCCAGCCCTTTGCCGTTGTCATAGACCCATGTGTTGTAACCCGCATTGCTGGTCTGGCGCACGAAGTCGGCACGAATCTCCTGCTCCAGGCGCGGCGTAACGGTAACCAGCGGCGTAATCCAGTGCGGCTGCTCGTTCTGGGTTGCGCTCACCCTGGCCTGATAGCGGGCGATGAAGGTCGAATCTGCATCCGGCGACGGCTGCGCGGGCACGCTCAGGGGCACAAGAACAATGGCAGCGAGGAACAGGGCAAGAGTGACGGGCGCCCGGTGGGCTGGCAGAGTTCCAGTGGGTGAACAAGTTTGTGGCATGATTCTACGATTCTATACGTATTTGATTCGCGATTTTGCATGATAACTGATATGTGCGGTGAAAGCCTGTTGAATTTCGCCGGCGCATGGGGCGGGGTATATCCTTGCTGCAAGGCTTTCCGTAGCATTAAATGCCTGAGGGCGAGGAGGTTACATGGCCAACGTGGATGTTCTTCTCACACCGAGAGAGGCGGCAGCGGCATTGGGCGTGAGCTATGCCGCCATCAAGCAGTGGATTCTTGCCGGCAGCCTGAAGACCAGGAAGACGCCGGGGGGCCATCATCGCATTCCGCAGAGCGCTCTTACGCCGCTGTTGAAGTCGGCGCCGGCAAAATCGCGCATCGAGTCGCGCGAGCGGTTCCGCACGGTGAGCGGCCGCAACCAGTTGGTTGGCAAGGTGGTCGAAGTCAAATTCGGCGGCCTGCTGGCCAAGGTGGTTCTGGCCATCGGCGATCAGCAGATTACGTCCATCATCACCGCCGATGCGGCCCGCGAAATGCAACTGCGCAAAGGCCAGACAGCGGCGGCGCTGATGAAGGCGACGGAAGTGATGATTGTTCGAGTGTAGATGCGCTCGCCGGGCGTGATGAATGCGGGGTTTCTGCTCCAGGCAGCGCCGGACTTCAGGCTGCACGCATGGATTATGATTCAATCTGTCTGTAGTTCCCTTTGAGCCAACATGACGGAAAAGCAGCGGGAAGGCGGGGGTTTGAATCGCTCAAGCGAGCGTGAGCGCCTTCTGCTCTGGCTCAGCGGCGCGTGGATACTTCCATTGGTGGGCGTTGCCTGGTGGCTCTCTCCCGGCGCTGAGGCGGGCAGAGCAATTCTGGTGGGGGTTGCAGTGCTTCTTGCGCCTATTCCTGCTGTGCTGTATGCGCGCAGCCAGCGGCGCCGCCTGCTCGCGGAGGCGGCGCAGGCAGAGGAAGTGGCCGCGCAGACGAAGCTGCAATTGGAGACGGTGCGGTACCGCACGTCGCGCCTCCGCGAGGAGCTGCAGGTGGCCGACCGGCAGGCGCGGCTCTCGCATCAGCTCACGCTGCTGGGCCAGTTCACGGCCGGATTCATGCACGAGTTCAACAATCCGTTAGCGATTGTGGCTGGACGGCTTGAGGTGTTGCTGGACGAGCGCAAGGACGATGCGCCGCTTTGCGCCGACCTGCAGCAGATGTTGAATGAGGCGCGCTACATGAGCAACATTGCCAGCACGCTGCTGCAGGCGCTGCGCCGGGAGCGTGGCGGCGAGGTGTTCGACTCCTCCCCGCCGCAGAAGGCCCTGGAGGATGCGATTGCGGCTTTCCGGCTGCCGGCAAAAACGCAGGGCGTAAAGCTGGTGGAATCCATCGGCGACGCGCCGCGCGTGGATGTGCCGGAACATGTTGTGGGCGAGGTGGTTCGCGGCCTGCTGAGCAATGCGCTCCAGGTGCTGCAGGGACGCGAGGATGGTGTTGTCTGGGTGCGTCTTGAGCCGTATCGCGCGGCCGGAGCGAAGGTGGTGGCCAGGGTGGAGGACAACGGTCCGGGCGTGCCGGAGAACATCCGCGCCCATCTGTTTGAACCGTTCATTTCACAAAGCAGCGGGCGGGAGCGGCTGGGGCTCGGTCTGTTTCTGGCGGCCAGCCTGCTGGATATGTATGATGGCCGAATCCGTTACGAAACAAGGGAAGGTGGAGGCGCCAGCTTTGTGGTCGAGCTGCCCCCGGCGCGATTCACCCGCAGCCAGCCCTATCACTGGTTCGCCGGAGGAGCCACTGAGTGAGCCGCATTCTGGTCATTGACGATGAAGCGGCGCTGGGCGAGAACATCCAGCGGATGCTGCGCCTTCCCGGCGTCTCGGTTTCGACGTTCGTTGATCCGGTCAAGGGGCTTGCCGAAGCGCTGGCGCATCCGCCCGAGCTGGTGTTGCTGGATGTGCGCATGCCCGGCATGTCTGGCGAAGAGGTCTTTGTGCGCCTGCACGAGGCGCATCCCGGGCTGCCCATTGTTTTTCTCACCGCATTTGGGTCGGTGGAAAGCGCCGTTTTGGCCATGCGCAACGGCGCATTCGATTATCTGCAAAAGCCGTTCAAGCGCGAGGATCTTCTGCTGGTGGTGAACCGCGCGCTCTCCAACGCCAGGCTGCAGCACGAAGTGCAAACGCTCAAGGGCCGCCTGGAGTCGCTGGGAGAGACAGAGGCCGCACAGAGCCACAGCCCCGCCATGCTGGAGCAGATGGAGAAGTGCCGCCGCGCGGCGGCCACCGATGCGACCGTGATGATTCTGGGCGAGAGCGGCACGGGCAAGGAAGTGATGGCGAGGTTCATCCACAACCAGAGCCGGCGCAAGGAAGGTCCGTATGTTCCGGTGGAGTGCAGCGCCATGCCGGGATCGCTGATTGAGAGCGAGCTGTTCGGCTATGAACGCGGCGCCTTCACGGGAGCCGAACGCACCAAGAAGGGGCTCATCGAATCGGCCGACGGCGGCACGCTTTTTCTGGACGAAATGGGCGACCTGGGCGTGGAGTTGCAGACGCGCCTGTTTCGCTTTGTGGAGGAGCGGGCATTGCGACGCCTCGGCGGGCTGCAGCAGGTCAGGGTGGATTGCCGCATCCTGTGCGCGACCAATCAGGATCTGCCTGCGAAGATCAAGGCGGGCACGTTTCGCGAGGAGCTTTACTACCGGCTGAGCGTCGTTACGGTCAAGCTGCCGCCCCTGCGCGAGCGGCCCGAGGACATTCCAAACCTGGCGCGCTTTTTTCTGGAGCGGTTCTCCCGCCGCTACGGGAAGATCCTTTCAGGCACGCCGCAGTTCTATGAAGCGCTGCTGCGACAGCCTTGGCCGGGCAACGTGCGGCAACTGAAGAATGTGATGGAGAGGTTGACGGCGTTGCATCCCGGCGGTGTGCTGGGGCCGGAGGATCTTGAAGAAGATGCACCCCGGCAGGAAGGACCGAGCCGCCTCTCCGCGCTTCCCTGGAAGGACGCCCGGGAGCAGTACCTGGCCAGTTTTGAGCGCTCCTATGCGAACGACGTGCTGGCCCGCTGCGGTGGCAATATCAGCGCGGCAGCGCGGCAGGCCGGGGTAGACCGCAAGACCTTTTATTCATTGCTGAAGCGGGAGCGGGAAGCGACTGGGGAATCCATTCCCCAACTGGAGCCGGAAACCGGGGAATGAGTTCCCCACATCCGCAAGGGCCATTCCCTTAAGTTGTTGCAAATGAAGAGAAATATCTTTGGCCTTCCGTGTGCAATCAGCAGCAGCAAGGAGTGCCTCTGATGAGATCGTGGAATTCATTTCTTATTAAGATAGTCCTGGCGGCGTTCGGCCTTTCTCTCCTGATGCCCCAGCAAGGCCATGCGATTCCGGCCTTTGCACGCAAGTTCGGCGTGAAGTGTTACACGTGCCATACGATTCCGCCGGCGCTGAACAAGACTGGCTATATGTTCAAGCGTCTGGGCTATCGCATGCCGCCTGACGAAATGGACGGCACCAAACCGGCGCCCGAGGTTTCCGCACTGGACAAGGACATCAAATTCAGCCTGACCAACTCTATGGCAATGATCCTGCAGGGTAGTGTCACGGAGGACAAGAACATTGCCGAAACCGGAACCACTCCGGCGACAGCCACTTCAACCACATCCAGCTTCAATTTGGATGAAGCGGCCCTGTTTATCGCCGGCGCAGTGCCGGAGTCGGGCTTCTCCTATTTCGGGCACTATGAACTGTACCAGGATGGCGGCAGTGGTCTGGAGCAGGGCTTCGGCGTTTATACCGGAGGCCGCGCCAACAGCAGCTACTTCATCAAGGGTGGTGAAATTCACATGCAAGAGGGAGAGGGAACTCGTGCTGCCATGTTCTACAACCTCTTTCCTGACCCGGCTTATACCCTGACCAACGTAGATCCCATCGGCTTCACTCTCGATCAGCACCCGGTAGGAGTGGATTTCGGCTATACATGGGCGTCGAACTACTTCAAGAATATTTTTGCCGTATCTGCCAAGGTCACCAACGGTCTGAATGCGGACGGCAGCGAGATTCTTGGTGGTTCGACCAAGAACTCCAAAGATGTGTGGGTTGACGCTGATTACTGGTTTGGACCTGACGGTGGCGTCACGGCCATATATTATCACGGCTCGAAAGACCAGATCCAGAATCCCGGTGCGGACAACCAGTTTACCTATCGTCCGACCTTTTACCGGGCCGGCGCATTCGGTAACTACCTGTTCTTTGACAAGCTGGACCTGTTGGGCGGTTACATCCACAGCCGCGACGATTGGCGTTGGGATCAGACATCACCCATGTCTTACTACAGCGCTGATACCTATCGCGGAGAAGTGGACTACTACATCAAAACTGGCACCGTCTTCATGGCTCGCCTGGACCGTGGAACCGCAAAGATTGCTCCGCAGCCGGACATGCACACACGCGCCTGGGGAGTTGGCGCCGAGCATGCGCTTACGGACCTGGGCAATGTGGTGGCTCGTGTCACCTACAATCAGGAGCACGATGGCGACCCGCTTGCTTTGTTGGGCACCACCGATAAGAAGTTCATGCTCGATTTCCGCTTCATGTGGTAAGGAGAAACTGAGATGCATAAGGCAATTCGATTTTTGGCAATCGCCAGTATGGTTGCGCCGATGTTTGTGGTGGCGCAGAGCAGCAACGTAGCCCTTCCGCAGGACAAGGGGCCCAACAAGATCGACGTCTCTTCTTACCCGCCGGAGCAGCAGAAGGCCTACAAGGTGTTTGAGAATAAGTGCGCCAAGTGCCACACGATTGCGCGCCCCATCAACACCACCATGACCAAGGCGGAGTGGGAACGCTATGTGAAGCGCATGATGCACAAGCCGAACTCGGGCATCAGCGACAGCCAGGGCAAGGAGATATTCGAGTTTCTGGCCTATGACCAGCAGATGCGCAAGGACAAGAATCCGTCGGCCTTCTCCAAATCGCTCTCTGACGAAGAGATCGAAAAGCTGAGGGCGCAGCAGCACTAAGCAGTTTGTCAGGCGCTCATCTGGAGTTGCCTTCAAACCCGGCGAGCAACTGGCCCGCTCGCCGGGCACTTGTCTCTGCCAGGCCGCAACCGGGAACGACGGCCTGAAAACGCTGTAGTGGAACATCCGTCAGAGTGGGGAGCGCATGAGTTATTCCATAAAGATCCCGGACAGGGAGTACTTCGACAAGAATATTCCATGCCAGTCTGCCTGCCCGATTCATACCGAATGCGGGCGTTATGTGCAGGCGATCGGGATATCGAAGGATGAAGAGGCGTACATGATTGCGCGTGCGCCAAACCCGTTCGCCTACGTGCTGGGCAGGATATGCGCGCATCCCTGCGAGGATAACTGCCGGCGCGGCAAGATCGATGAGCCTGTCGCCATCTGCGCATTGAAGCGTTACGCAACAGACCGGCACAACCTTGGCGCCGGACACGATCCGGCAAGAAAAGCCCTGCCGCCCGCACCCAAGCGTAACAAGCGCGTGGCCGTGGTGGGAGCCGGCGTGTGCGGCTTGACCTGCGCGCATGACCTGGCCCTGCTGGGCTACACGGTTGAGGTCTTCGAGTCTGCCCCCGTGCCCGGCGGCATGCTCTATCTCGGCATTCCGCAGTTCCGCCTTCCGCGCGAAATCATCAAGATGGAGGTGGACAACATTCTCGCCATGGGCGTTACGCTGCACACCCGCGTAACGGTGGGCCGGGATATTACGTTTACCGAACTGCGCTCAAAATACGATGCCGTGCTGCTGGCAACAGGGCTCAACAAGGGCCGCGAGCTGAACATTCCCGGAGCACACCTGGCCGGCGTGTACAACGGCATCGACTTCCTGATCAACGTCAACCTGGGATATGAAATTGAGCTTGGCAAGCGCGTTGTCGTGGTGGGCGGCGGCAACGTAGCTATCGACGTGGCCCGCGCGGCAGTACGCCTGGTGCAGGAGTCGGTGGACCCGCAGCCTCTTTCCGAGCAGGAGAAGAGCCTCCAGTCCGCCATCGACGCGGCGCGCCTGGCGATGCGCTCGGGCGCCGAACAGGTGAACATGGTCAGCCTTGAATCGCGCGCGCAGATGCCCGCGTGGAAGGGCGAAGTGGAAGAGGCCGAGCACGAAGGCATCGTGGTGGACAACGGCTGGGGCCCCAAGGAGATCGTGGGCGAGAACGGCATTGTCACCGGCCTGAAGATTCGCCGCTGCCTCACGGTATTTGATGAGAACGGCCGCTTCAACCCCGCCTTCAGCGACGAAGAAAAGATCATTCCCTGCGACAGCGTGGTTCTGGCCATCGGCCAGCAGGCAGACCTCTCCTACATCAACGGCGAAGACGGCGTGCAGGTGACGCCGCGCGGCATCCTCAAGATTGACGAGAATCTCAGCACCACCGCCCCCGGCGTCTTTGCGGGCGGCGACGTGGCCTTTGGGCCGCGCGTTCTGGTTGAAGCTGTGGCAAACGGCCACAAATCCGCGCGCTCCATTCACCTCTACCTCAGCGGCAAGACGGAGAAGACGGTGCGCAGCCGCTTCCGCATCCTGCCGAACTGGAGTATGCCGAAGAACTTTCTGACAACGCCGCGGCAGAAGATGCCCACGCTGGCGGCCAACCGGCGCATCGGCATTGCCGAAGTGGAGCTCGGCTTTGACGAGGAGCAGGGCCGCGCCGAAGGCCTGCGCTGCCTGAACTGCCAGGTCAACACGATCTTCGACGGGTCAAAGTGCATTCTGTGCGCGGGCTGCGTCGATGTCTGTCCTGAGAGCTGCCTGCGCCTTGTGGACCTGGTGCAGGTGAGCGGCGACGAGCGTTACAACGCGCTGATCACGCAGCGCTACGGAGTTTCTGCCGCTGAGCTGAAGGCCGGCCAGGCGGGAGCCATCATCAAGAACGAAGAAAAGTGCATCCGGTGCGGATTGTGCGCGGACCGGTGTCCGACTGGAGCCATCACCATGGAAGCTTTGGAACGGCAAGAGCGGGAAGTCTTTGAATAGGGGAGCAGAGAAATGAACAGGAGAAATTTCCTCAGTTGGGGATCGGCTG
>JAJYBT010000102.1 GCA_021778875.1 Acidobacteriota bacterium
CCGATGGCCGCCGCGGCAAAGATGCCAATTCAGTTTTCGCCCGCGTTGCCCGTATGCACAAACCCGAAGAGGGTGGAGCTGACCCAGGCCGCCTGCCAGAAGCCGGAGCTCTGGGTTCTGGTCTGATGAAGCAGCCAGCATGGACCCACGCCCAGAAGCGCCATGCCATACACGCCCCATACCCCGTTGCCCTTGCCCGTGAAGACCAGAATCACGCAGAGCAGGGCCTCAATGCCCAGCGCCCACCAGAAATTGATGCCGCGCGTCAGAGTGAATTGCAGGTAACAGCGGTACATGCCCTCTTCCACGCAGCCCACCACCAGAAAGGCGCAGCCCCAGAGCGCGCCAAATTTGACAATCTCGGCTCCGGAGAGCGCGACCGGCCCGATGTGCAGCCAATGTCCCCAGGCCAGGACGCCCACCAGCGCTGAGAGCGCCAGGAATCCGGCGGCCAGGCCCGCGAGGAAGCGTGGCAGACGGCGCGGCCCGATCAGGTTGTAATCCAGTATGCGGCGGCGTTCGATGCGGGCCACAATCGCTGCTGCTCCCAGCATCGCGAGAAATGGGACCAGCTCCCCAAAGAGTGCAGCGATGGCCGTAAAGCCCGTCTTGCGGCTGACGAGGTGAGCCCTTAAAAATGCCGATTCCACAAGCCATGAAAACAGAATGATCAGAAATGCAAAGAGAGGCACCGACCATCCCGCGCGCAGCCCGCCGGGACCGATGAAAGCCCACAGCAGCCCGCGGTACTCGTCCGGCTCAGAGGGAGGTGGAGAATCGGGCCAATGCTGCTCATCGAGCGTATGCACGGCCGGCGCAGTCTCCGGCATTGAGGGCTGGTCTTCTGGCTCCAACTGGGGCTCCTTTGCACTGCTGGGAAATGCTCGCGAATCTCCTGCGTGGAGAATTCTACTCAAGAACGCCTGCCGCCGGGCGAGGGCTTGTGTTCCGGGGCCGGCATTTCACGCATTCCCGTCCGGCCATCTACGCCGGGCTGCGCCTTGACACAATCGGCCAAGCCCTTGATGCTTGACATTCCGGCTTTTTCGAACTTTCTTCAATACAAGGAGCAACGGGACTTGCGGGTTCGCGTCTTTTATCACGATAAATGCTTTGACGGAGCTTGCTCGGCCTCGCTGTTTACGCGATTCCACCGTGAATGCATTGCGCCGGGCGCGAGCTATGAGTACCACGGGCTCGTGCATCGCGCCGGCGCGCTTTTCGATGAGAGCGAGTTCACCGGCGACGAAAACGCAATCGTCGATTTCAAATATTCGGCCTCGCCCAGAATTACCTGGTGGTTCGATCACCATCAGTCGGCGTTCCTCACGCCGCAGGATCACGAGCACTTTCTGGCCTGCCAGCGTGACCCAGCTTGCGCGGCGCGCAAGTTCTTCGACCCGGAATACACCTCCTGCACCAGCTTCCTGGCACACATCGGCTCAACGCGCTTCGGCTTCAACACAGCGCCGGTGGCCGATCTCATCCACTGGGCCAACATCGTGGACGGCGCGCTCTACGAGAGCCCCGAGTCCGCCGTGGAAATGGCCGCGCCGGCCATGAAGCTCACGCTCATCATCGAGTCCACGCAGGACCCGGAGTTCATTCCGCGGCTCATTCCGCTGCTCACGGAAATCCCGCTGGCAGACGTGCTTGCCCAGCCCTTCGTAGCCAGCCTGCTGCCGCCGCTGCTTGAGCGCCACGAGCAGGCCATCGAGCTGATCCGCGAGCGCAGTGAAGAGCGCGACGGCACCATCTTCTTTGACATCACCGACCACCTGCTCGAAGGCTTCAACAAGTTCATCCCCTACTACCTGCATCCGCAGGCGACCTACTCGATTGGCCTGTCGAAGTCCAGCTTCCGCACCAAGGTCGCGGTGGGCTCGAATCCCTGGACCAAGGCCGATCCGGCGAAGATGGTGAATCTGGCGCAGGTCTGCGAGCGCTACGGCGGCGGCGGCCATGCCCGCGTAGGAGCGATCAGCTTTCCGCCCGACAAGGCAGACGCGGCGCGCGCGGCGGCGGCGGAAATCGTGGCCGAACTCCGGGCGAAGAATCCGCTGCCCTGAGTCTGCGCAGAGGTCTCTCAGGCAATTCCACCACCGCTAGACTTTTGCGCGCATGCTGGGCCAGTCGGCGCGGCGACGATGCAGAAACGCCTGAACGCCTTCCTTGAAGTCCTCTGTCGCCCGCTGCCGGGCGTTGGCTTCAATGGCGTCCTCGATCTCCTCGTCCAGCCGGCGGCGCGCGTGCCGCGCCAGCAGGCGCTTCACGGACTGCATGGCCTGCGGGCTGTTCAAGAGCAGCGACTGGGCCAGCGCATGGGCCGTCCGCATCAGTTCCTCCGCGGCCACGATCTGCGTCACCAGGCCCAGTTGCTGCGCCTCCTGCGCCTGGATGAGCCGGCCCGTCAGCAGCAGGTCGCGGGTGTGCTTCTCTCCCACCTGGCGCAGCAGAAACGACGCCACAATCGCCGGCACAAAGCCCACGCGCACCTCGGTGTAGCCGAACTTGGCCTGCGGGACCGCCAGCGTGAAGTCGGGAATCGTGGCCAGCGCCATGCCTCCGGCGATGGCTGGGCCGTTGACGGCGGCGATGACCGGCTTGGGAAAGTCGTGCAGCGAGCGCAGCACCCGTGCCATGTTTTCCGAGTCGCGCCGGTTCTCCTCGTCCGTGTGAGCCGTCATCGTTTCCAGGTGCTCCAGGTCCAGCCCGGCGCAGAAGGCCGTTCCCGCCCCGGTAAGAATCACCACGCCGCAGCTCGACGTCTCCGCCTCACGCAACGCCGCCGTCAGTTCCTCAATCATCGCGGGGTTCAGCGCATTGCGCTTGTCCGGCCGGTTCAGGGTAATGGTCATGACGCCGTTGGAAGACTCGGCAGCGAGATGGTTGAAGCGGCTCATCGGCACCTCATGCGGCAAGCGGACAACCCCGCCGTTGCCGCGGAAAGGCCTATCGTAGCGCAAAATCCGTTGTCCGTGCGGCGGCCTGGCTTGGCGCGCTCTACAGCCCCAGATCCGCCGCCCGCTTCTTCATCGCCTCCAGGCAGAAGGCGATGTGCGCGTCGAGATCAACGCCCAGCTCGGCCGCGCCCTGGATCACGTCCTCGCGGTTCACGCCGCGGGCAAAGGCTTTGTCCTTCATCTTCTTGCGCACGCCGGCCACCTCGACGTCGGCAATGGCCTTCGTCGGCTTCACCAGCGCGCAGGCGGTCAGGAACCCGGCCAGCTCGTCGCAGGCAAAGAGCGCCTTGTCCAGGTGCGTCACGCGCGGCACGCCGGAGTACTGCGCGTGCCCCAGAATGGCGGTGCGCATCTGCTGCGGCCAGCCCAGGCGCTCGAGCTCGCGCACGCCCACAAACGGGTGCTCCTCGGCAGTGGGGTGCCGCTCATAGTCAAAGTCATGCAGCAGGGCCGTGGTGGTATAGAGATTCAGGAACTCCGCGCGCTCCTCGCCCGCGAGGTCAAGCCTGCCTGCCTCCGCCTCGCCGCAGGCCGTCACGCACGCTTCCACGGCAAGCGCATGCTTGCGCAGGCTCTCGCTTTGGGTCCACTCGGTCAGCAACTGCCACGCCTGTGCGCGTCCGAATCTTCCTTCGCTTTTCGTGTCCGTGCCCATGCCTTCAACCTCCCTGTTGCTGCATTTGGTTCGTGATTCTTCGGGTTTTTCAGAGTATCATGGGGGAGATTTAGGGTTGACTCTAAGTTTCTACTTGACAATTATGGTTCATTCCCCCCAAAGTAGCACATATCGCGGTGCAAAAAAGCACCCCGGAGGCCCCGCTCTGGCACTCCGCACTCAAAGCATGGCTACCACCTTAGTAAGCGTGGAAACCCGTGAGGTAGTACGCTGCGACTATTGCAGCCTGGTGCAGTATCGGACCAGCAACTCCCTCTGCAGAAAGTGCCACAAGCCCCTCGACATCGAGGAGCCAACGCCCCAGGTTCCGCAATTGGTCACAACGCAGCCTGTAATCGCCTCGGCAGAGGCGGGCCTGCAGGTTGCCGGCCAGGTGCGCGACATTCGCCGCGCGCGCCACCTGAGCCAGCGCCAGCTCGCCAGCCGCATGCAGGTTCCGCGCACCTACATTTCCAAGATCGAAAACGGCAAGGCCATCCCCACGCTCGGCTCGCTCGAGAGGCTGGCCCGCGCCCTGGAAGTGGACGTGTGCCAGCTTGTGCGGGACTCGCGCAGCCGCCGCGATGAGGAAGTGGCCGCCATTCTGGATGACCCGTTCCTGGCCGAGATTGCGGCGATTCTGCCGCATCTTGACTCGCTCCATCGCACGCTCGTCTACGGCTCAGTGCGCGACATGGCCATGGGCCGTCGCCGCACGGCGTAAGGCGCGCGGCGCAGCCACTTCTCCGGCGGGATTTCCGCCGTGGGTTCCTGTGTCGCAGCATCAGTGCAAGCGCCGTGATGCTTTGCGGCGCGCGGGCGCTTGTGCTAGGTTCGATGGTGCGCAAATTATCTCCGGCCGCCGCGGCCAGATGGTTTTGCGCGCAGATTGAACAGGTCTTCCATCGGGGCCGGGAGCGAGACCGCCGGGGTGCAACCGCCGATGCTTCCTGTCCACCGGCCTGGAAGCCGCAAAAGTATTGTAGGGGCCATCCATTGCAACCATCGGGCACGCTGCGCATTCATGAACTGACTGCCGAGGAGCGTGCGGTCTATGCAACGCTGAAGCCCGAGCGACTGCCCGAGCATGTGGCCATCATCATGGACGGCAACGGCCGCTGGGCCGGCCGCCGCTCCCTCAAGCGCTTCCTCGGCCACCAGCAGGGAGCCAAGAGCGTGCAACTGGTTACGGAGACGGCCTCGCGCATTGGCCTGCCCTGGCTCACGCTCTACGCTTTTTCGCTTGAGAACAAACTGCGCCGCCCCCGCGCCGAGGTCAACTTCCTCATGCGCCTGCTCAAGAGCTACCTCGAGAGCAACGTGCAGCGCATGATGGACAACAACGTTCGCATCCGCTACATCGGACGCACGCATGAGCTGCCCCCCGAGGTGCAGGACAAAATGCGCTGGGCCGAGGAAACAACGGCGCGCAACACCGGCACCACCCTCACCCTGGCGCTGAACTACGGCGGCCGCTCTGAGATGGTGGATGCGTTCCGCGCCCTCGCCGCAGAGATGCAGCGCAAGCACCTGAGCCCCGGCCGCATCGACGAGGAAGACATCCACCGTCATCTCTACACGGCGCACATGCCCGACCCCGACCTGCTGATCCGCACCTCAGGGGAGATGCGCATCTCCAATTACCTTCTGTGGCAGATTGCCTACGCCGAAATCTACGTGACGGAGCGCCTCTGGCCCGACTTCCGCGGAGTCCACCTGCTCGAAGCGATTGCCGACTTCCAGCGCCGCGAGCGCCGCTACGGCGGTCTCGGCGAGGGCGCCGGCGAAGTGGAAGAAGACGCCGAGCAGATCAGGATCGCCGCGGGATAAGCTGCCTGCGTCACGCGGACCGTCCATTCCTGAACGTGGCTACAGCACCGGCGTGTTGAAATCCGCGATGAACTGAATTCCGGGAATATCCAGATTCACGAGTTGCTTGTCACCTGTCAGAAAGAGGTCGATTCCTGCGGATGCGGCGCAAGCCAGATGAATTGAGTCTGCAATTCTCAACTTCTCTTTCCCTCGCAGTCGGCTGAACGGCCTGACCGCGCCATTGTCGAATGGCAGGAAGACAAAGCCCATTTCCTGCACTGTCTCACGAACGGCCAGAGTCTTCTCCGGGCTGGGAGACTTTTCCGCTCCCGCCAACATTTCTCCCAGAGCAAGATAACTGGTAAAGAGAGAATCGCTCCGCTTGTACGCGCGCTCCAGAAGATGCTGCACCCGCTGCGCGTGCATGGGGTGATCTTCCAGCAGATAAATAAACAGCATGGTGTCCCAGTAGATTCGGCTCATGCCGCATTCTCATCTTCTGAACGTACCCAGCGCAGAAATGCTTCGCCGCCTCCGAATTCCTCTAGCTCCTCCTTCATGATTCCGCGTAGCTTTCCGGCCAGGCGCGTGGAGCGGGCCGCCGGATCTTCCGCTACGGGCTCCGGCTTCCGGCCTTCCATGCTGCTCGCTGTGGCGCCTTGCTTTGCCACGCGATAGCGGACAACAACAGTGGGACTCATCCTGGACGGCGGCCCCTCCACCTCTTCAATTTCAAGCCCATTCTCGCGGAGAAATTTTGCCGTCTGCAAAGCGCTGCAGACCTGAGGCGTGTGGCCGCCGGGAAAACCCTGAGCTTGCAAATCCCCCAGCAAATCCCTCACGCGAATCGAGAATTGTTCCTTGCCCGCATGCAGTGCAGGGTTGACGTACTTGGCTTGCGCCAATGCACGAATCTTGTCGCTTAATCCGAGACTCATCGAACTGCCTCCTATGCCTTTAATCTTCCGCTCCGGCTAGAACAACTTGGTAGATTATAGCAAGAATATTTCTTCTCTTTAAATATTCTATGTATTCTAATCTGTCTTTCTTTTCGTATGCGATGATGACCACCCCGCTGCAACGGTGTATTCTCTTCCCTGAATGAAACGAGTTGTTACAGCCCTCATTCTGGCCCCAATCGTGCTGGCCCTGGTCTTTTTAGGGCCAAAGTGGCTCATCGCATTGGCGATTGCACTCGTGGCCGTGCTGGCAGCGTGGGAGTTCATGGGCCTGGCAGAGCGGTGCGCGGCCCATCCGCCACGCATTGCGGTCGTGGTCGCCATCGTGCTGCTCTTCTGGGGCAATTTTCAGTGGCCCGACCAGACGGCATGGATCTTCGGCCTGCTAAGCATCGGCCTCCTTGTCTATTGCACCTTTCTATCGCCGCTGGAGCGCATGCTCGCCGACGCGGCTTCATCGATCTTTTGCCTTTTTTATGTTGGGCTTACGCTTCTGGCCCTGCCCATGCTGCGCGAACAGGCCAACGGGCCCGCGCTGGTGGTTTTTCTGCTCTGCGTCGTCTGGGCCGGCGACATCGCGGCCATGTACGTGGGGCGCGTGTGGGGCAGGCGCAAGCTGGCTCCGCATCTCAGCCCCAACAAGACGTGGGAGGGCGCCATCGGCTCAGTTGTCGGCAGCCTGCTCGTCACAGGGCTCCTGCTGTGGCTGGGCGCTCAGCTTTCCCAGTGGAACTACGCCAAGCTCTCGTTCTCCGACGAGGTCTGGTGGAACTGGCTGATCCTTGCCGCAGTGGTCAACGTCGCCGCGCAGGTGGGCGATCTGGCCGAGTCGGCGCTGAAGCGCTCAGCCGGCGTCAAGGACTCAGGCACGCTGCTGCCCGGCCACGGAGGCGTCCTGGACCGCATCGACGCGCTGCTGCTGGCCGCTCCGCTGCTGTGGTACGCTCAGGTTATACGCTAGCTCCTTCCAACGGCTTGTTTACAATGCCTTTAGCAGGGGTTCAGGCCGGACCCCGGAATTTGCGGATACTTTGAAGCGACTCGCCATCCTCGGCTCCACGGGCTCCATCGGGCAGAGCACCCTGTCCATCGTCGAGCAGTTCCCTGAGCGTTACAGCGTTGCCT
>JAJYBT010000103.1 GCA_021778875.1 Acidobacteriota bacterium
AGGACGGCGTGCGCTGGAAGCGGAAGTAGCAAGAATTAAAGAGCAGGAGACCTTCCCCCTATGGAAGCGAATGAAGCGCAGGAATTGCAGGAGCACGCCGAGCACGGGTCGCATGAGTCTGCGATGCGTCCGGTTGCTTTCACGATGAGCGTGCTGGCGGTGCTGGTGGCCGTGACGACGGTGCTGGGTCATCGCACACACACTGAGGCGGTGCTGGACCAGAACAAGGCCACCGACCAGTGGAACTTTTACCAGGCGAAGAAGATCCGCTCGAACGATACGGCGCTGATCACCGATCTGTTGAGCGTGGTGACCATTGCTGACAAGGACACCGAACAGAAGATCGCGAAGGCCTATGCAGACCATCAGGCCAAGTGGATCGCCGATTTTAAAGACGAGCAGGAAAAGGCCGAGGCGCTTGAAGTAAAGGTGGAGCAGGCCGAGGCGCGCGCCGATCGCTTTGACCTGGGCGAGGCACTGCTGGAGATTGGCCTGGTGATTACATCGGTGACGCTGCTGACGCGCAGCCGCGCCTATTGGTATTTCGGCATGGTGTTCGCGGCGATTGGGATTGCGTCGGCGGTGTCGGCGTACTCTCTGAAGTAGCGCCGGAGCAGGCATGCGGGTCACCGTTGGGCCGGCCCACGCGTGGTAGACTAGCGGCGCAATGAATGTCCGTTGGATGGCTTTACTGCTTCTTGCCGGCTGCGCCCCGATTCTTGCGCAGGCCCCCACACATGCCGCGCACCCTGCGCACCCTGCGCCCCGGAGCTTTGCAAACAAGCTTGGTTTTACGTATACCTTTCCTGCTGACTGGGATGTGGTGGACATGAGCTCGACGCTGCCGGAGGCTCGGCTGCAGGCGCAGCAAAGCGCGACGAGCGAGACGGAAAAGCAGGGCGCGGCCTGTATTCAGATTGCGCTGAGCGCGCGTCATGGCAGCCCGACATCGACGGTGGTGGCCCTGGTGCTGCCGTTTTCATGCCTGGGTTCGGTGATGACGGACAAGGATATTCCCGGCATGGCGGCTGGCGCGGTGGAGGGCATCCAGCAGAACATGGATTTGACCTCGGAGCCGCAGTATGGCTCGTATGCGCTGGGCAGCCACACGGTGTGGATTGAGCGGGTGAAGGGCACGCTCAAGGCGAATCCACAGGCACAGTACACGGTGGAGACGGTGTGCAGCCTGGTGAAGAAGGGCGCGGTGTGCTGGATGGCGATGGCCGCCGATGACGCGGCGCTGGCGACTTTTGAAAAGGGCAAAGTGACGCTGGACGGAGAGACGCCGAAGGCGCTGGTGCCGGCGACGGCGTTTGACACGAAACCTGCCCAGTGAGCAGGCGCAAGCGGCTGAATCTGCGGGCGATGGCCGTCCGGCGATGTGCAACGCCGTAGTAAAGCCGCAGGTCTGCGTGCTATGCTCAGGCCAGCGGAAACCTTATGCAAACGCACGCCACAGACTCTGCAGGGGTGCCGGCGGCCAAGCGCTGGTCGCGGTCGCGCGCGCGTTGCATCTGCCCGCGGCGCCATCTGCGCGTGCTGCCTATCCGCACGCGACCTAGCCTCTTCGGCGGCGACTAGCTGCACGGCTGCCGAAGATCCTCGCCCGCATTGCGCACCCGTCCGGGTTCGCGGAATTCGATGACCCCCACACCGCCGGGGTCCGTGGCCGTGCTCCACTCATTCATTCGCAAAGGGAGCCGCGGCCGCACAACCTGATCTGCCGAGGAGATCCAAGATGACCAAGCAAGAATTGCATGCGCAATACGGGCCCAAGCTCGTTTGTACTCTGCCGGGACCAAAGGCCAGGGCCGCTGTTGAGGCGGATACGCGGCTGATTTCGCCCAGCTACACGCGCTCCTATCCGCTGGTTGCAAAGCGCGGCCGTGGCATTCGTGTGGAAGACGTGGATGGGAACGAGTTTCTGGATTTTGCCGCGGGCATTGCGGTGACGTCCACCGGCCACTGCCACCCTGAGGTGGTTGCGGCGATTCAGAAGCAGGCTGCCGAACTGATTCACATCTCCGGCACGGACTTTTACGACGAACATCTTACCGATCTGGCTGAGAAGCTTTCTTCCGTGGCGCCGATGCCGGGGCCGCACAAGTTTTTCTATGGCAACTCCGGCGCAGAGGCCGTGGAGTGCGCGCTCAAGCTGGCGCGTTATCACACAGGCCGCCAGCATGTGATTGCGTTTCTGGGTGCATTCCACGGGCGCACGATGGGCGCACTGTCGCTGACCGCGTCCAAGCCGCAGCAGAAGCGCCGCTTCTCGCCGCTGGTGCCGGGCGTCACGCATGTGCGCTATCCCTATGCGTATCGCGGATGCACGGGCGGCCCGCAGGAGGAAGAAGCGTTTGCCATGGGCTGCGCGCGCTACATCGAGGAGAAGCTCTTCAAGACGATTCTTGCGCCGGAAGAGGTGGCCGCGATTTTTGTGGAGCCCATCCAGGGCGAGGGCGGCTACGTGGTTGCGCCCACGAACTTCCTGCGCGAGCTGCGTGCCATCTGCGACAAGTACGGCATTCTGCTGGTGGTGGACGAGGTGCAGTCGGGCGCGGGGCGCACGGGCAAGTGGTGGGCCATTGAGCACTCCGGTGTGCAGCCGGACATCGTGTGCATGGCCAAGGGCATCGCCAGCGGCATGCCGCTGGGCGTCTGCATGAGCCGCGCGGACGTGATGGACTGGGTGCCGGGCTCGCATGCTTCGACGTTTGGCGGCAACCCGGTGTCGATTGCGGCGGCGCTGGCGACGTTCGACATCCTGGAGCGCGAGGCGATTGACAACGCGGCAAAGGTGGGCGGCAAGATTCTGGAGCGCCTGAACGGATGGAAGAAGACGCATGCGCTGGTAGGCGACGTGCGCGGCCGCGGCCTGATGATCGGCGTCGAGCTGGTGAAGGACAAGACCACGCGCGAACCGGCTGGCGCGCTGCGCAACCGTGTGGAGGAGCTGGCCTTTGAGCGCGGCCTGATGATCCTGGGCTGCGGCGAGACATCGATCCGGTTGTGTCCGCCGCTGGTGGTGAACGAGCATGAAGCCAACGTCGCGCTGGACATCCTGGAAGATGCGCTGACGCAGGTGGAGAAGGAGTTCGCACAGGCCGGGGCGCTGGCGGGAGCCTCAGCGTAAACAACACACCCGAAAAACACCACACAGATGCCGCGCCGGATGCAACGTCCGCGCGGCATTTGCGCGTTTGGCGCGTTGCGGCTGAGAATGGTGTGCGATGGAGTGGCTGGAACAAAAGCGCGTCAAGTGGCTGGAGCGGGCACTGGGCCGTCTCGACCGGGTGGCCGAACGGCGCGGGCGCGCGGAGAGCTTGCCTGCGCATCTTGCGACGGGCATGGAGGGCGAGGACGCCGCATTCTTCCATCTGCGGCGCAAGGGCTATACGATGGTGGCGCGGCGGTGGTCGTCGGGCGATGTGCCGGGAGACGTGGACCTGATTGCGTGGCAGGGGACCTTGCTGTGCTTCATTGAAGTGAAGACGCGCACCGCACGCGATATGACTCCCGCTGAGGTTGCCGTGGACTCGCACAAACGGCAGACGCTGCGCAGGCTGGCGCGGCGCTATGTGCGCCAGTTGCCGCAGGAGACTCCGCCGCAGGTGCGCTTTGATGTGGTGAGCGTGTATCTTGTGCCGGGCGCGGAGCGGCAGATCGAGCACTTCGAGGCTGCGTTCGGATGGAGCGAAGAACGCGAGCGGGAGTGAGCAGGGCCGCGATAGGTCTGCGGTTTCCCACATCTCAAAATCGAGATGCGGTACACCCGGCGTCCGGCCGGGCTATGTCTACTGAAGCCGCCACGGAGAACGCTCGAACCAGTGACCCATCGCCACTTCTGCCCATGCCGTCGATTTGTCTTTGTGACAGGAAGTACATGGATTGGGGATGTTGTATTTGTCCGTCATGGCGGGTGAGATGAACCGGAAGGTATGGGCGTGGACATAGGCGCCGGGAACGCCTTCACTCTCGATCTCCGGCATATGGCAGGCTACACACTCGCTTCCAGGACTGCCGTCCTTATGGTGGGTATGCGCTTCAAGACTCGCTGTACGCGGCCCGTGCGGGGACATGGGGCCATGGCAGTCCAGGCAGATTTGGTTTGCGGGCTTGATAAGCTGCGCGTAGTTTCCAGTGCCATGCACATCATGGCAATCGAAGCAGGTGATGTTGTGACGGTACATCACGCTCTGCACGAAATCGTTCCCTTGCATACGGTTCTTGTGCGCGGTGCAGTCCGGAAAGTAATAGAAATCAGTCTGCCCGAGCGTGCAGTTTTCCAGTCTCCAGAAGTCTTGTAGCTTAAGGCCCACACGATAGCCGACCGGCCAGTCGTAATCCTTTCCTTCAATGGGATTGGTTAGCGGCCGTCCCTGCGAGTGGCACTGGATGCAGGTGTCGTTCGCCGTCACAGAATCCATCTGGGCCGGATTCAGGATATTGCTCCGCGTGGGATGCTCCACATGCGCGCTGCCGGGGCCGTGGCAACGCTCGCAGCCGACGTTCCACTCTGCAACCTGCCTGGTGTGGATGTTGTAATCGACGGAATGGCAACCGTCGCAGGTTGGACCAGTGGGCCGCTGCATGTTGGTCGGCGGATAGAGGTGCGCCCACCAGTCGGCTCCGTGTGCAGGGATCACATATTTGAGCCATTTGTGATTGCCAATGTCCCACTGCACGGGCAAGGGAAAGTAGTCATTGCCAACTTTGGTAAAGTAGCGCTGCTTCCAGATACTGCCGTAGACGAAGGCGACCTGATCCTTAGTAAACGGCGCTACATGGTTGGTTGCAGGATCGGGGAAAATGGCATCGGGATGTGTCCGCGGATCGCGCACCACGTTGGCCATCGGCGTCTTCTTCCAGCGCTCGTAAATATCGGCATGGCACCTGGCGCAGGTCTCGGAGCCGACATAGTGGGCCGAGGTCATCGTGGCGGTTTGTTGCTGTGATTCCGCTCCTGAGAGAGGACGAAGGCTGCGCACAAAGAGCGCGAGGCGCCAACTCTCCGGGCCTGAGATTCTGTGCGCGCTGCCGAGGGCCGGCATTCCACTAAGTTGGACCCCGTTTTCAATGATGTAGTGGATCTCTCCATCTGTCATGTCTTGGGTTGCGGAAGCGCGCAGGTCCGGGACACGCGGATACTCATGCAATCCGATTTGTGTCCTGCCGCTGTCGTCGATTCCATGACAGACAGCGCACCGCGTCAGAAAGTCCTCGCGCCCCTGTTGCAAGGCCTGGGAATCGCCGATGAAAGGGTTTTTCTTGCGGCGTTCATACCGGGGAATGGCCAGGTTTCGCAGGCTGCGCGCTACGGCGGTCTCAAACGCCGATGGCTTGGAAGCAGCGCGGAAGCCCCGCAGCATCAGGAACGTCAGACAAAGTAGTCCAAGGGCCAGGAACCCGAAGATTGTCGCGAGAATTGGCTTCCATGACCGCATGGGCGGATGGTCCTTCTGTTTGCTCCTGACAATCTACCAGAAATAAGGTTGTCCCATCATCGGCGCAGTTTCATCGCGTCGTTTGCGGCAAGGTGGGATGGAATCCAAAACCGCAGTCGAGTCGGAAGAGATCAATCGAAGGGCGTGTTTGCGCGTCAGTTATCCTTGCGCGTCCTGGTGCTCTTCGTGCCAGGCCATCTGGATGGCTTCGAGGCGCGCTTCGTTGGACTTTGCCGGGTCGTCGGCGAAGCCTTCGAGCTCCGTGACATAGCGATGCAGGTCAGTGAAGCGGACGGTGAGCGGGTCGATGTCAGGAAATTTTTCCTGTAGCTGAATGCCGATTTCTTCGGCTTCGGTCCAGAGAATCTCGCGCGGCATGTTTCTCTCCTTCGGCTAAGCTCGTTCATTCCCATGTCTCAAAATCGAGACATGGGGCACCCACGTTTTCTTCGGATGATCTTGTGTTCGTGCTCTCCAACATCTCAAAATCGAGACACGGGGCACCCGGCTACTTCTGGATGGCCATGTCCAGGGGCTTGCCCTCGGAGGTGTAATTGCGGTTCCACTTGGGAATTTCGACGACGTACTCGCCGGGGCCGGTGATGATGGCCTGGCAGCCGAGGCGCGAGTTGAGCTGCTGATCGGCGGCCATGTCGAGGCGGTCGAGCTCATCGTCTTCGGCTTCGCTGATGCCGGGCGCGCCTTCCTTCACCCAGATGTGGCAGGTGGTGCAGGCGCAGGCGCCTCCGCAGGCGTGATCGAGAAAGATGCCGAAGTTCTCCGCGACATCGAGAAACGACATCGGCTTGCCGTGATGGTCGTAGGGCAGTGTGCCGTACTCAAACTCAACCGTCTTGCCTTCGGGCATAAAGGTCACGCGCACGAGCTTGTCGGCGGGAATGTTTTTCGTGTTTGCTTCGCTCATAGTCTTTGGTGTCCTTGCGTCAGCGCGTTATTTGAACTCGGCCGGAGCCATCGGGTGCGGCGCGGTGACTTCGTCGCCCAGGTCCTCGTCGGCCGCGTTCATGGTTTTGCCGCGAATGGCGCTGGTGACGGCGGACTCCATCATCAGCTCGGCAAAGCGGCGCGTGGCGTGGTCCAGAATCAGTGTTGCCTCGCGGATTGCGGGCGCATCCTCAGTCTGTTTGGCCTTTTTCAGGTAGTCGCTGGCCAGGGCGATGGCTGTCTTCTCGTCGCTGGTCAACTGTTCCCATGCGGGGCTCTGCGGGGCGCGTTCTACGGCTGCGAGAATTGTGTCGGCCTCGTTGCGCGCTTCGATGAGGAGGCGCTTTGCAAAGTCTTCTTCGGCGTGGTCGAAGGAGTCGAGAATCATGCTCTCAACCTGCTCGTCCGTCAATCCATACGTCGGCTTCACTTCGATCTGCGCCGCCTGGCCGCTGCGCTGCTCGCGCGCGGAGACCTGCAAAATGCCGTCGGCGTCGATGAGGAAACGCACCTCGATGCGCGGCAGTCCGGCGCTCATGGGCGGAATGCCCTTGAGGTCAAAGCGCGCCAGTGAGCGGCAATCGGCGGCCAGTTCGCGCTCGCCCTGCACCACGTGGATGGCGACGTTGGTCTGCCCGTCCACGCCGGTGGTGAAGTGCTCCGTGGCGGACGCGGGGATGGTGGAGTTCCGCTGGATGATGCGCGCCACTGTGCCGCCCAGGGCCTCAATGCCCAGCGAGAGCGGCGTCACGTCCAGCAGCAGCATTTCTTCGGTGGTCTTTGAAGCGCCGTCGAGAATGTCGGCCTGCACGGCGGCGCCCAGCGCGACGACCTCATCGGGATTGAGTTCTGTGTGTGGCTTTTTCCCGCGCGCGCTCAGATGAAAGAGCTCGTCCACCAACTGCAGCACGGCGGGAATGCGCGTGGAGCCGCCGACCATGACGACTTCATCAATCTGCTCGGGCGCGATACCTGCGTCGGCAAGGGCCTGTTTGCAGGGCGCTGCGGTGCGCTGCAGAACCGGCTCGATCAACTGCTCGAAGACCTCGCGGGGAATCTCGCGCTGATAACGGTAG
>JAJYBT010000104.1 GCA_021778875.1 Acidobacteriota bacterium
CAGCGCGGTGATCCGCCCGCGATTGCTACGGGCGTCACTGTCACTTACCAGGCCACCGCCGACACGACGGGCTCGACGAACACCTCCAGCGCGGGCAAGACGAATTTCTGGACGTATGTGCGTGCGCTCTTTCTGGCGAATGTGAATCCCGACGTGGGCCTGACCGGCAACCCCGTGCAAAGCAATACCCCGCACGCGATGACCTACAACAGCGCACTGGGGGCATGGGAGGCCACGGCCATTCCTACCATTCCGTACGACGACAACGGCAATCGCAATCCCTATCCGATGGTGAAAGTCGTGGTGAAGGATGCGGCGGGAAATGTGCTCGCGACCAACACTGCGGTGCTGGCGGTGAGCGACGAGATGGCCTGCTCCACCTGCCACGCTTCGGGAAGCAGCGTGGCTGCAGAACCGTCAGCCGGTTGGGAGAACAATGCCGATCCTGCGAAAGATGTGAAGCTCAACATCCTGAAGAAGCATGACGATCGCTGGAGCATAGCCTCCTATCTGCCTGCGCTGCAAAGTCAGGGCTACACCTACCAGTCAAGCCTGTATCAGACGGCCAAGGCCGGAACTCCGATTCTGTGCGCGGCCTGTCATGGCAGCAATGCGCTGAGCGCTGCCGGTCTTCCCGGCATCAATCCGCTCACTCAGGACATGCACACGCTGCACGGCCCTGTGATCAATCCGTCTACTGGTACGAGCCTGGACAATGCAACGACTCCGTACGCATCCTGCTACCTGTGCCACCCCGGACCGCAGACCAAATGCCAGCGCGGCGCGATGAACAAGACGGCTTGTTACGATTGCCACGGCAATCTCAGCACGGTTGGCGCGGCCACGCGGCAGGGCTGGCTCGACCTGCCTTCGTGCCAGATGTGCCACAACGGCGGAACCCGCTACACGAGCACGTTTGCCTCGGCGGGCATCTGGCGCACCACCGCGGACACAACTTTTGCCACCAATCCTGACAAGCCGTCTGCGGGCAAGAGCCTCTTCCGGTTCAGCACGGGGCACGGAGGCGTGTATTGCTCTGCATGTCATGGGTCACAGCATGCGGAGTATCCGAGCCTGCAGCCGAACGACAATGTTTACAGCACCAATCTGCAGGGGTATCCGGGCAAGATCGTTGAATGTACGGTGTGCCATGTGAGTGCTCCAACCACGCAGAACGGCGGCCCGCACGGCATGCACAACATTGACCAGGGCTGGATCAGCCAGCATCGTCAATACGCGAGCAACGGCGGCTATTCGAAGTGCGCCTATTGCCACGGTACGGATTACAGAGGCACACCGCTCTCTGCCGTTGCAACGACGCGCACTTTTACGGTGGGCGACAACGGGACAAAGACCTTTGCGGCCGGTCACCAGGTGAGCTGCTACGACTGCCACAACGGGCCGACCGCCGACTGAGAATTTATCTGCGCTCAGCCCCGGATCCATTCCCCCGGCCTGATCTCTGGAAAGGCCGGCGGCGCGGGCTGGCCATCGCTCTCCAGAGCCAGCAGCCACGCGCGGACCTCTGCAAGCAGCGGCGCGACGGCGATGCCTGCGAAGTGGGCTGGGCGCCCCTCGAGCTTGCGCTGCACTCTGCGCAGCAGGGAGACAGCGCCCGCGCGGTTGCCGGCCTGCAGGTGATGAAATGCGGCAGTCAACTGAATCAATGCCTGCAGAAAGCTCTTCTCCGGCTCCTGCAACTGCAGCCAGACGATCTCCCAGTGCTCGTGAGCTTCAAAGAACTCGCCATTGCAATAACAGGCCAGGCCCGCTGCAAGTTCGTCGCTTGTCCAGTCGAACGGCATGCTTTCATCATGCCGCGCGGCGCTTGCCAAAGTCCAAGCTGCGAGGCACGCAACGCATCCGCGCAGGCCGCTAATCCCTGAGGCTGGCGAAAAACTCTGCGACTTCCTGCCAGTTGTTCACGCGGGTAAAACCCGTGGCTGCAAGGTTGTGCGGGGCGGAGTAGAGCAGGCCGTGGCCCTCAAAGCGCTGCAGATTGCGGGGCAGATCATCGATGAGGTAGTCGGCGCGCAGAATGCTCTTGTTGCCGCAAAAGACATAGTGCGTGGGCGGGATGAAAGAGAAGTGGCGCTGCAGCCAGCGGTACTTGGGGCCGAGCGAGTTGGGCACGGTCATGGCCTGCGTGGCGATAAAGATTTCAAAGCGCGCGCTCAGGTCCCTGAGCACATCCTGCGCGTCGGGCATGAGGGCGAGATCCTCGAAGAAATCTTCAGCATCAAGAAAAGCGCGCAGTTGCTGCTGGCGGTCGAGGGGCGCAACTTCCCAAAGGCCCTTGCCAGCCAGGTCTTCGGGGGTCACTTCCTCGTCGAATGTCTGGTTGTAGCGGCGAAGGTGCTCGGCAAGCGTATCCGCCATCACCTCATCCATGTCCACGCAGATGCGCCGCACTGCCCGCTCCTTTTCACGCAGAGAACCGGCTGCAATGTTCTCTTATCCAAGGTTATCAGGGTGCGAGCGTGGCGCTCTAGTCGCCGGCCTGCTGGGGCTTGCGGATGGCGCGGCCTGTGCTGCCGGCGGGCGCGGGTTGCGGCTGCTTGGGCGCGGGCGCCAGGGCGGGGTCCCAGTAGAGCAGGCGGCCGCAACTGTCACACGTCAGCAGCTCGCCCTCGCGCAACTGGTTCCAAGTTTGCGGTCGCACGCCCATGCGGCAGCTGGTGCACTGCTGGTTTTCCGCACGTGCCAGGCCGGTGCCTCGCGTTGCGGCCAGGCGGTCATAGCGCGTGAGCCACTCGGGTTCGATGGCCTTGCGCAGTTCTCCGCGCTCGACCTGCAGCGCTGCCTGCCCGCGGGCAATCTCCTGCTGTCGCAGGGCGATGCGTTCGCGCGTCTTGTCGAGCGCGGCGGCGAGCTCTTCCACCTGGGCGCGGGCGGCGGCCAGCGCGGCCTCCTGCGTCTCGGTGCGCTCCATGCTGGCGAGTTCCTCGTTTTCCAGGCGCTCGACTTCGCTCTCGGCAAAACTCACTTCGTGCTCAATGGCGGCGGCCTGCGCCGGCGTTGTCACGGAATCCTGCTGCGTGCGATAACGCGCGGCCTTCTGCCGATGCCCGGCGATGTCGCGCTCCAGGCGCGTGCGCAGCGATTCCTCGCGGCTGAGCGCATCGGATGTCTCGGCTGCCTGGCGCTGCGCTGCGGTGAGCGCTGCCTCGGCCTGGGCGATTTCCGCGGGCAGGGCTCGCGCGGTTTGCGCCAGCCGCGCCAGCTCCAGGTCAACGTCTTGCAGCTTTACGAGATTTTCAATATGCGCTTGCATCCGTGCCAGCAAGTTTACGGCATCCGGCATCTAATAAGAAAATGACCCCGTCGTGCTGCTGCGACGATATGAGTCAGGCGAGGAGGGGAATTGACCAGCTCGCAGAGATCTTTCTGGCGCAGAAACCGGTGGCTTCTGTGGACAGCAGGCAGCCTGCTGGTTGTGCTGGCAGGGGCGGCCATCGCGGTGGCCGTGCTGGCGCGGCGGGTTGAGCCATTTCTGCGCGCCCGCATTGTGGAGACGCTCTCAGAGCATTTTCATGCGCGCGTCGAGCTGGACAGCTTTCACATTGCGCTGGGCAACGGCCTGCGCGGAGAGTGGGGCGTGTGGGCCGATGGGCGCGGGCTGCGCATCTGGCCTCCGGTCGAGGTCGCAGGCGTTGTAGCGCCGGGTGCCGCGCAGCCCCAAGTGCCGCTGATCAAGCTCGACGAATTTCGCTTTCATGCGCCACTCCGCTACCAGCCCGGTACGCCGGTCCATCTCAGCGAGGTGCGGCTCAGGGGTCTCGATATCCATGTGCCGCCCAGAACGCACTTTCAGCACGGCGGCGCCAATGCCGGCGTGGTCACAGGTGCGCCTCATCCCGGCGCCACTGGACAGCTCGTTGGCTTCCGGGTGGACAGCATCAATTGCGACGGAGCGCACCTGGAACTGGGGACCAGCAAACCGGGCAAGCTGCCGCTCGCCTTTGCGATCGCCCGCCTGAAACTGACCGGCATTACCCCGAGCGGCGCCATGAACTTCGATGCCCAACTCACCAACCCGCGCCCGCGCGGAGAGATCCACGCCACGGGAAGCTTTGGCCCCTGGCAGGTGGCTGATCCCGGCGAGAGCCCAGTTGCAGGCGATTACACCTTTGACCATGCAGACCTGTCCAACTTCAAAGGGATCGCGGGCATACTCAGCTCGACGGGCCACTATCAGGGCACGCTGCGCGACATTGTGGTGGACGGCCAGACCGATACCCCCGACTTCCGCCTTTCGCACTCCGGCAACGCGATGGCTCTGCACACGCGCTTTCACGCCAAAGTGGACGGCACCAACGGCGACACCTGGCTGGATACCGTCGATGCCACGCTGGGCGGCACGCACCTGAGGACGCAGGGGCAGGTTGTGCGCGTTCTGGCGGCGGATGCCAAAGGCCCGCCGCACATGATCGGACACGATATTGCGCTCACGGTGAACGTGGACCGCGGCCGCATCGCGGACTTCATGCGACTGACCAGCAACTCGCCTGAGCCGCTGCTCACGGGCACCCTGACCATGAAGACTACGCTGCACATTCCTCCGGGCACTGCGCCCGTACATCAGCGCATGGCGCTTGACGGCCAATTTGCTCTGGAGCAAGCGCAATTCACCAGCGCCGCGATTCAGGACCGCATCATGGAACTGAGCCTGCGCGGGCAGGGAAGGCCCGGCGACGTGAAGAACTCCGACTCTGCCGGCATTCAGTCGCGTATGCAGAGCAGCTTCAAAATGGAAGGCGGCGTCCTCACGCTGCCCGACCTCAATTACACGGTTCCGGGCGCTGATATCCAACTGAAGGGCACCTACAGCCTGGACGGCGGCGTGCTGAACTTTATCGGCGTCGCGCGGACGCAGGCTACGGTTTCGAAGATGGTGGGCGGATGGAAAGGCTTCCTGCTCAAGCCGGCCGATGGACTCTTCAAGAAAGGCGGAACCGGAGCGTTGATCCCCATTCACATTGGCGGCACACGCAAGAATCCCGAATTCGGCGTCGATCTTAAGCGGATGAAAACCACCACGCCCGAGCGGCCGGGCAGCCCGCAGTAGCAGCCTTGCGCAGTCTTCCCTGCACCGCGATCGACTCAATGTGTAACCCGACCTGAATCGCCATCCTGTACAATTCGCTTCTGCTTCCAGACGAAGTAGCGGAGGACACCGATGGACCTGCTGTTCCTGATTCCGGTAGCGATTTTCGGTCTCATTTTTCTGTCCCTGATTCTGGGGAGCTTCTTCACCGTGAACACGGCAGAAGTCGCTGTGATTACGCGCTTTGGCAAGTTTTTGCGGGTGGCCGAGGCGGGTCTGAACTGGAAGACGCCCTACATCGATTCCGTTACCGGACTGGTGAGCCTGCGTGTGAATCAAATCACGCTCACGATGGAAACCAAGACCAAGGACAATGTTTTTGTCACCATCCCGATTTCCGTGCAGAATCGCGTCCGGCCTGAAAAAGTCTTCGACGCCTTCTATCGGCTCTCCGATCCGGTGGCGCAGATCAAGTCCTATGTGGAGCAGGTGATCCTGGGTCATGTGCCGGGCATGACACTCGATGAAGTGTTCGCTTCGCAATCCAGCATCGCGGCTGCCGTGAAGCAGGAACTGGATGCGGATATGGCGACCTTTGGCTACGAGATCGTGAACGTGCTGGTGACCGACATCGTTCCCGATGCCAAGGTGAAGTCCGCTATGAATGACATCAACGCCGCGCAGCGCGAACAGGTGGCCGCAGCAGCGCGCGGCGAAGCTGAAAAGATCCTCGTTGTGAAGAAAGCGGAAGCGGAGGCGGAAAGCAAGGCGCTCCAGGGGCAGGGCATTGCGAACCAGCGCAAGGCCATCATTGAAGGCTTGCAGGTCTCCATCGAGCAGTTCCAGAAGGTGGTGGAGGGCGCGTCAGCCAAAGAAGTGATGCAACTGGTGATGGTGACGCAGTACTTCGATACGCTGAAGTCCATCGGCGAGAACGACAAGACCAACACGCTGTTTCTTGCTCACTCGCCTGCAGCAGTCAAAGAAGTCTCCGATCAGATTCTTGAGTCCATGCTGGTGGCCGAGCGCGCGAAAGGGTGATGCGCAATCAACGCGCAATGCCCGGTCCAAATTGCACAGCCCCAAAGACCAGCATTCCAACTCCGGCCGGGATGCCGACTGTCTCCGTCGCCTCGTCTGAAATGTGTTAGTTTGGCTTTCGTCACACCGTTGCCGATTTCATGAGCAGCGGAAACACGACGAGGAGACCGCAATGCACTGGACCAAACACATAGCAGCCTGCGCCATCGCACTGGCGCTGGGAATCATGACGCCGGGCGCTGTGGGGCAAAGCGCTGCCGCAAAGCCCGCATCGCAAGCCGCCACAACCTCAGCCAGCGAACAGGACTGGTGGAAGAACGCCGTCATCTACGAGGTCTATCCGCGCAGCTTTCAGGACACGAACAACGACGGCATCGGCGACCTGAACGGCATTACACAGCGGCTGGACTACCTGAAAGAACTGGGCGTGGATGCCATCTGGCTTACGCCCATCTATCCCTCGCCCCAGGCAGACTTCGGCTATGACATCTCCGACTACGAAAACATCGACCCGCAGTACGGCACGCTGGCCGACTTCGATCGCCTCATCGCCGAGGCAAACAAGCGCCATATCCGCGTGATCATGGATATGGTGATGAACCACAGCTCCGACGAGCACAAGTGGTTCCTGGAGTCGCGTTCGTCGCGGGACAATCCGTATCGCGACTGGTATGTGTGGCGTGACGGCAAGGGCGAAACGGCCACCAGCAAAGGTGCGCCGCCGAACAACTGGCAGTCGATGTTTGGCGGATCGGCCTGGCAGTGGGACCCCGGGACCCGCCAGTACTATTACCACAAGTTCTACGTAAAGCAGCCGGATATGAACTGGAACAACCCCAAGGTGCACGAGGCCTTCCGGAACATCATGGCGTTCTGGCTCAAGCGCGGGGTGGGCGGCTTCCGCTTTGACGCCATCACCACGCTCTACGAGGATCCCTTGATGCGCGACGAGGGCGTGCTGAAGGACAAGAACGGCCAGCCTATCGTGAATCTGCTCGGCGAGCCGGAGCTCGACAACTCGAAGACCGACAACCTGCCCGGCGTGCACCCGGTGATGCAGGAGATGCGCGCCGAGGCCGACAAGTTCGATTCGAACACCTTCCCGGGCAAGCGCGTGATGATCGGTGAGACCTACTTGTCCAATGTGAAGGAACTGGAGAAGATGTATGGCCCTCCGGGCAAGCCCGAGTTCGAACTGCCCATGGACATGCAACTGGGCATCATCAACAAGCTTGACGTGGCAAGGTTCCGCACACGCCTGAGCGATGCCGAAGACCACCTGAATGGGCGCATCCCGCTGATCGTCTTTGACAACCATGACAACCCGCGCATCGACAAGCGCTATGGCGACGGCGTCCACAATACTGAC
>JAJYBT010000105.1 GCA_021778875.1 Acidobacteriota bacterium
AGATCGGAATGCTCAGCTATAAATCCGCGGCCCTTTTTGATGAGCGCTTTGCTCGCAATCCGAACCGCAACGGTGAAGACCCCTGGGCTCTGGACGACAAGAGCGGCGGCCTGATTGGCGGACGTTTCGATATTGCCGGCTACCTTGACCACCAGGGGAACCGATTCATCGAGCGCTTTGACGCCAATGCCTACCTGGCCATCCTGCGCACCATGGACACCTGGGACCCGCTCGGCGGCGACGTGACGCCCGACGAAGCCTTCGGCCGGATTCGCGCGAGACTCAGCTTCGTCGGCATCAGTTCTGACTGGCTTTTCCCGGAAGCAGCGGTCCGCAAATTTGCCTCACTCATTCGCTCCACCGGCGTCCATGCCGATTACCGGGAGATGGTCAGTGACCACGGCCACGATGCCTTTCTTGCCGAGCAGGCAGAACTGGTTCGCCTCCTCCAATAGGTGGACCCGGGCAAAGCTTGCAGAAACTGTTTTTGCATGTCCGGTGTCTAAGCCCGTATGACCGCTAAGCATGGTCGCTCGAATCCGCGCCGCCAGTCAGTGAGCCCCCCACCCCGTTTGCTGGTATGCCTGGCAGGTGAAGCTGATTCCTACCTGCCAGGCTCTTCATGGAGCATGGATTTCTGTGCCGGCAAGAGCCCCTGCCGAATGAGTTGGATTCGCCGGCAAACAACTGTGCTTGTCACAACTGGCATGGCTTTCTATAATCCTTCCAACACCGTATTGGAACCCGAGGTATCGTTTACCCGTCGCCCCGGTGCTCAACCGCAAAGCAGAACGGTTGTAAATTCCGTGAGCGAGTGCTTGAGTGTAGATCTCCATTTCGGCAATTCCCAGGAGCTCTGAATGAAGAAGATTGTCTTTGCATCTGTGATGGCGTTAGCGAGCATGAGCCTCGTTGTTGCGCCCAAACTTCGCGCACAGGATCAGACCACCATCAAAATCCAAGATCCGGCCGAGTTCAACGCCTATCAAATGGCAATCACGCAATCCGACCCCAAGGCCAAAACCGCGGCACTGGAGAGTTTTCTAGAGCACTATCCGCAAAGTGTGGTTAAGAATGCGGTCCTCGATATGCTGGTCGACACCTACCAGGGCCTGGGCGACGCCGACAAAACGCTCGGTGCTGCCAACCGTCTTCTTCAGGTGGATCCCGGCAACATGAAGGCCCTGTTCATCTCGGTCTTCATCAAGAAGAATCAGTGCCTGAAGACCGCGGACGCCCAGACCTGCAATGACGCAGGCGCCCTGGCCACCAAGGGACTGGCGGTGCCAAAGCCGGCCGGAATTTCCGACGACGACTGGAAGAAGCAGACGGGCGCGACCTACCCGATCTTCCATTCTGCACTTGCCCTGGATGACATCCTCGGCAAGAAGGACGTGAAGGCCGGAATCTCCGAATACCGCACAGAGCTCATGCTCTATCCGCCCGATGCCACCAAGAGCGGGCCCGGCCTGGTGGATACCCTGCAACTTGCCGAAGCCTATACCAAGCCTGAAGGTAGAGACTTGGTGCTGGCGGTCTGGTTCTATGCCCGCGCGTGGAACTTCGCTCCCCCGGCCTTCAAGGCCCAGATCGAGCCGAAGATGGAGTACTACTACAAGAAGTACCACGGCAATCTCGACGGGCTGGACGCTGTCAAGTCCCAGGCAGCATTGACTGTCTTTCCTCCCGGAACATTCCAGATTAGCGCTGCGGCCACGCCGGCCGAGGTTGCGCACAAGGTCGTCGTTGAGACTACGGACCTGACGACTCTGAACCTGAGCGACAAGGAATTCATCCTCGCGTCCGGCTCCAAAGAAGACGCCGACAAACTGTGGGCTGTGATGAAGGATCAGGTAACCCCGGTCCCCGGCATCGTGATTGAAGCCACCGCTTCGGTCATCAAGCTCGCCGTGTCACAGGATGCCAAGGATGCCAAGACGGCCGACTTCATCGTGAACCTGAAGAAGCCGCTGGACGACAAGGATGTTCCTGCGGTCGGCTTCGAGTTTGGTCTGCAGCCCAAGGCTGAACTTGATGGGACCTATGACAGCTACACCCAGGTTCCGGCCACCGCCACCATGCTGCAGACGGCGCAGATTGTTCTTCGGGATGGATTCATCCAGCCGGAGAAGAAGAAGCCTGTTGCGCCACGCAAGCCGGCGGCCTCGCATCGCAAGGCCCACTAAGCCCGGGTCTTGCTGCGCTCGCACTCTGCGGCGGTATCTGTCCGATCCCGCCGCACAAACCCTGTTCCTGGGAACCCTATGGGCAGCCTTCAGCGGCTGCCCACTTGGTTTGGTGCATGCGCAGCCCTTGGGCGCTCCAATGGTAGTCTGGTGGAATCATGCCGCGTTTCGGAGTCTTCCATGTCATTCTCGCATCGGCCTTCACTGCCGCTTTCTGCGCCGTGCTTGAGGCGCAGACGGCCGTCGAGGCGCCATCCCCGACGCCACTCCACGTAAAGCAGGTGCCTCAGGCTGAGCCGCCCAGGCCGTTTTCCATCCATGGCGGGCATGAGGAGTCCGCACCTTCCATTGAGTTCCGCCCGCAGGCTCAGATGGCCGAGAGCGATCGCCGCCTGGTTGCAGACGCAGAATCCTCGATTGCCGAGCACGCTGCTTCTTCTGGTTTTGATCTGCAGCAGGGCCAATGGAATTATCAGCAAATCGTGTGTCCGGCGCTTCCCAATCACGTCTTCCTGCAATACATGCGAAATAACGGTGTGGGAGATGTCACCGTGTTCTCCGCTTCCATCCCTCGCGGCGGTGCAGGACGCGTGCGCATCATTCCCATACTCCGGCGCGGCTATTCGCTTTTCTCTCCTGCTCCCGTCAATGCGCTCACCGTTTCGGCATTCAACCATATCCGGGCGGAAGACACCTCAGGCAAGTCCTCAGACTGGCTCGGCAACGGCCTGTGCTACGCGGCGCTGGCAGGTGCTCATCCGCAGATCGCCTCGCCGAATGCGGCCTCCACAGGCCAAAAGCCCTTGCCCGCGCTCTCGGCCATCATGGAGGTTCAGGCACACGGGGGAGAGATCCTCCGGTTTGACGACGCTGCTGCTGTCCCGCGGCCCATGGAGTGGACGATGACCTTTACACCTAAGGGGAAACTGGTCAAGGCGACGCATACTGCTGCCCCTTTGCTCACGGTCAGGCCGGTTCCACAGAGTACCGAGGCCATGAAGGCGCACCCCGTCCCGCAATCCACGCAGAATTAGCTTGTTGGATTCTGGAGAGCACGCCGCGGCCCTGCGCCTCACTCTCCGAGCATGATGCGCTCAATCGCCAGGGCCCGTCCCGTCAGGGAGTCGCATGTGACAAGAGTCGCGCACATCTTCGGGTTGCCCTTGGCGGCTTCAAACTTGCCCGGCATTCCGGTCAGAAACTTGTGCAGAACCAGGTCCTTCTCAACGCCGATCACGCTGTCATAAGGGCCGCTCATGCCCACATCGGTCTGGTAGGCGGTGCCTCCCGGCAGTATCCGTTCGTCAGCCGTGGGCACATGCGTGTGCGTGCCCAGCACCGCGGTTACGCGGCCATCCAGGTGCCAGCCCATCGCAACTTTTTCGCTGGTCGCTTCGGCATGAAAATCCACCACAATCACACTGGCTTTGATGCCCGCCAGCAGGTCGTTGATCAGGTGGAAGGGGTCATTGGTGCCGGTCATGAAAACGCGGCCCATCAGGTCAATCACGGCATAATCCACGCCGCTCTTCGTCGTTCCTTCAAAAATGCCGTGCCCGGGCAGGCCCGGCGCCATGTTTACTGGCCTCAGCACGCGACGCGGACGCTCCTGGCTGTCAGCGGGGACTGAGTTCAGATAGTCCTGCAGCTCGCGTTTATCCCACACATGATTGCCGGTGGTCAGAACGTCGGCTCCCAGGTCAAACAGGTCTTCGGCAATCTGCGGCGTCACGCCAAAGCCGCCGGCGGCGTTCTCGGCGTTGATGATGACCAGTTCCACGCCGTGCGCTTCGCACACGTGTCCAATGTGCTCACGCACGATTCTGCGTCCCGCGCTGCCGAAGATGTCGCCCACGAAAAGAATTTTCAAGATAAAAGCAGCTCCTGGATGAGTGAAGAAAGAGTGACAAAGATGCGGGCTCAGGTGCCCCCGAATTTCTCATTCAGCTGAACACCAATGCAGGTCCGTGCCCGGCCCACTGCGGCTGAAGCAAGTCGCAAGGATTGGGTGCTGCGGATTTCAGTTGATCCCTGATCCCTGATCCCTGACCCCTGACTCCTGTTCCTTCCGCATCAGCGGGAAGAGAATGACGTCGCGGATAGACTTTGACCCGGTCAGCAGCATGGTCAGGCGGTCCACGCCAATGCCCTCGCCGCCGGTCGGAGGCAGCCCATAGGCCAGCGCCCGCACATAATCCTCGTCCATCTGGTGGGCTTCGTCGTCGCCGCGGTCGCGCTCGCCAAGCTGCTGCTCAAAGCGCTTGTGCTGTTCGACGGGGTCGTTCAATTCGCTGAAGGCGTTGCCCAGTTCAAAGCCGCCGGCGAAGAACTCGAAACGCTCCACGTGAGCCGGGTCGTCCGGCTTGGCCTTGGAGAGCGGCGACACCTCAACCGGATAGTCGTAAATGATCGTTGGCTGAATCAGGAAAGGCTCCACGACCGCCTCGAAGAGGTTGTAAACCGACTTGCCCACTGGCGCGCTCTTCATCGAGTCGTAGTAGACGGCTGTTACCGCATCGCGGATGGTCTTCAGCTCAGCCAGACGCTCGGGAGAAATCCGGGTGGTTTCGCCCGCCGCCTTCTCCATCGAGCCGATTGCCGCATGGAGCCGTGCCTGCATCACCTGTGCCGAATCAAAAGCCGCCGGCGCCGGCTTCGCTCCCGCCTCCTCCGGCCAGAACTGGCGGATGGCCTCGCGCATGGTCAGCCGCTGCCAATGGGCCAGATCGATCGTGTGGCCATTGAACTCTGTCGTCGCGGTTCCATTCACGGCGCGCGCCACAAACTCGATCAACTCCTCGGTCAGTTGCATCAGGTCGTGATAGTTGGCGTAGGCCTGATAGAACTCCAGCATGGTGAACTCGGGATTGTGCTGGGTGCTGATGCCTTCGTTGCGGAAGTTGCGGTTGATCTCGTAGACGCGATCCAGCCCACCCACCACCAGCCTCTTTAGATAAAGCTCCGGCGCAATGCGGAGGAAGAGGTCCATGTCCAGTGCGTTGTGATGCGTCCTGAAGGGCCGCGCCGCCGCTCCGCCCGCGACCTGCTGCATCATCGGTGTTTCCACTTCCAGGTAGCCCCGCTCATCAAAGAACTGGCGCAGCGCCCGCAGCACCTTGGCCCGCTTCACAAACACTTCGCGGCTGTCCAGGTTGGTGAACAGGTCTACGTAGCGCTGACGATAGCGAAGCTCCACGTCGGCCAGTCCGTGATACTTTTCCGGCAGCGAAAGCATGGCCTTGGCCAGGAACGTCAGTCGCTCCACGTGCACGGTCAGTTCGCCGGTGCGGGTGCGGAACAGGTAGCCCGAAACGCCGATGTGGTCGCCCAGGTCAAGCAGCTTGTAGAGCGCAAAGCACTGTTCGCCCACGGCATCCAGCCGAACATAAATCTGCAGCCGTTCGCCGCCCTGTTGAAGCGTGGCAAAGCCTGCCTTTCCCTGGGCACGTATGGCCATGATGCGCCCGGCGACTGCAACCGTAACCCGGTTTGACTCCAGTTCCTCACCCGTCGTCTCGCCCCACGTGGCCCGCGCATCGTGGACAGTGTGCGAGGCAGGGAACTGGTTCGGGTAGGCCGCCTGCCCCAGCTTCTCAATCTCAGTCAGCTTTGCCCTGCGCAGGTCAAAAAGGCCGCGCTCAAACTCTGAATCAAACACTGTAATTCCTTCCGTTTGGTTGCAAACAGCCCAAAAGGGAAGTATACCCGCTCGTTCGGTGACCCTGTATGCTTGTGAATAGCTTCCATGCCCTTCAACAGCCCCATCCCGGAGCGCAAGCCGCGGAAAAAGATGTCCGGCGGACTGGAAAGTCTGGTCGAGGCGGAAAAGCTGATGCAGATTGCCATCCTGCTGCCCGCTTCCGCGTTTATCGGCTGGCTGATTGGCGCCTGGGCAGACAGCCATTTCCACACCCGTTGGATTGGCACTGTGGGGATCATTTTCGGCGGCATGGCGGGAATCGTACATGTGGTCCGGCTGGCGATGGCTTCAGCGGGCAATTCTGGATCTGAAGCGCAAGACGGGAACGACGACGCCAAAGGAAATCAAGACAACAAATCATGACAGAAGAGACTCATTTTAGCCCCGGCCTAACGGACCAGGCCCTCGCATCCCTGCTCAAGCGGGCTATTCGCGACACGCTGATTCTGGGTGTGGTTTCGTCGTTGGCGCTGCTGGTTGCCTCCGGCTGGCGCAATGCAGCCATGCTGGCCACTGGAGCCGCCATCTCGGCCGCCAGCATCCTGGAATGGCAGCGGCTTATCCGATTAATTAATGCCCGGCTCGACCGGCAGAAGCTGCCCAGAAGCGCTGCGGTGGTGGCAGCCTTCTTTGTGCTCCGGCTCCTTGTCTTTGGGGCGGTCATTTATG
The DNA here is from genome assembly GCA_021778875.1 of Acidobacteriota bacterium. The sequence goes on from JAJYBT010000105.1 coordinate 6,556, forward strand.
GTAGCCTGAAGTGTTTCCATGGTTCGGTGGTGGCGCTTCTTTGTGGCCTTGGCCTGGCGGTTCTGGCCGTGACCTTCGGGGCGCTTCGCCTGCTGAAGGGCTGACCGCCCGAACGAACCGGAAACAGAAAGATTCAAGCCTGCATGCCGGAATCGCTTTTTGTAACGCACCTGATGAATCAATTGTTTGGCCCCCTGGCGGCTGCCGTGCTGCATGCTGCCGGCAGGTCCGCCGATCCGGCGACGGCCATCAACGACACCTTCGCCATGGAGCTGCTTGTAGCCTTCGGCCTGCTGACGTTCTTCATCATCGTGCGCCTGAGCCTGTCAGTCGAGAAGCCCAACGTGGCGCAGCAGCTTGCTGAAATCATTCATGAGTTCACCGGCGGCCAGGGAGACCAGATTATCGGTCATGGCCATGAGCGCTTCCAGGCCTTTGTCACCTGCATCTTCCTGTTTGTCGTTCTCAATAACTTCATGGGCCTGATACCTGGCATCATCACGCCGACCAGCCAGCCGGTGGTCCCGCTGGGCATCGCGGTGCTCACGTTTATCTATTACAACTTCCACGGTGTGCGCGCGCAGGGGCCGATAGGCTACCTCAAGCACTTTGCCGGGCCGTTGTGGTGGCTGGCTCCACTTTTGTTTCCCATTGAGATCATTTCGCACCTCGCACGCGTCATGTCGCTGACCATCCGTCTTTACGCCAATATGCTGGCCAGCGATCTTCTCACGCTTGTCTTCTTCTCCCTCGTGCCGCTGGCGCTGCCGTCGGCGTTCCTTGGCCTGCACTTTCTGGTATCCATCATCCAGGCCTACGTTTTCATGCTGCTTACGATGATCTACCTGACACAGGCAACTGCGCACGAGCACTAAGGCTCCAGTGCAGCTCCTC
>JAJYBT010000106.1 GCA_021778875.1 Acidobacteriota bacterium
GCCGATGAGCTGCACGTCAAAGTGGCGCATCTGGACGGCGCGCCAGCCGGCCTCGCGGACCACGGCGAAGGCCTCGGGCAGGATCTCGTCGAGGGCTTCGCGCTCGGCGGCCTTGATGGCTTCGGGGTCGGTGATGCCTTGCAACTTGCTGGCAATGCGGGCCTTGAACCCGGCGGTTTTGGCGCGCAACTCTTCGTCTGAGAGCTTTTCGGTCTCCGGTTCGAGGGCATTGATGGTGGCAACCAGGGGCAGCAGGCGCTTGATGGCGCGCTCGTTGGCGGTGCCGAAAACTTTGGTGAGAACTTTATCAAAAAACACAGGGGTCTCCGTCTACCAGTGTAAATGGTGGGCGGGATGCACTAAGGATGCGGGAGTCGGCTTTGCGCAGGATTGGGGCAGGTCGAGCGCATCCCGTCGATGTGTTCGTGGAGAGAGGGGTGAATTGGATGCCAAAGCGGATCGAGCACGAAATCGATACCTTCACGGCGGGCGAGCTTAGCTGCGGGGACAAAATCGGAATCGCCGGCGACCAGAACGATTTGATCCACTTGCCGCTTGAAGCTAAGAGAGGCGATGTCCAGGCCGATGCGCATATCGACTCCTTTCTGACCGGTTGCATACTCGAAGTCCTCGTCTGTCAGGGTGTCGAACTTGCGACTGCCGTCCAGGAGTTGCTTTAGTCTTCCTTCTTTCAATCGCCACTCTGCATGATCCATCAGATGTCCCAGACGTAGTGCTACTTTGCGCAGCTTACGCAGCTCGTCATGCAATGCGATGCGGAAGATCGACTGCTGGGTCTTGGAAAAATCAATGGCTTTTCGTGTTGCGGGGAAGTGGGCTTTTTTCTGGAGCGGCGGGCAGTCGTAGAAGAAGATGCGGTAAAGCTCGTGCTTTATGCCATTCCTCTCATCCAGATGCGACAAGGCCAGTTCAAAAGCTGTTTTTGCAACAGCTTGTGGTGCGTTGCAGTCCTTAGTCGGGTAACACGCGCGGAATCGGCGCAGAAAGAATCCGCCATCAATCAGAATTGCAGTTGGCATACAAAATAAAGCCCTCGGGCTCGGCCTCCACAATATGTGACGTGGATGGCGTACTGCCGGGGCTAAAACAAGGTTGCACTAAATGATCGTCGGAGTCAAGAAAAAATGACTCTTATGGCCATCATGCGGAACTGCAACTGGCACATTAACTGGGACATATCGGCGGTTGCGTCGTTGCGAATGCGGACTGAGAGTTAGGTGCGGGTAGGCGTGAAGTCCTAGTGCACGGATGCTCGGAGACAGCTTCGGCGATTTGCTCATGAGCTCTGTCGATACCGCCTTTTTTCTTCGTTGAGGGCGCGCAGCCCGGCAGAAAGGGTGGACGGAGGTAGAGAAAGGCAGAGCTGGCGTATGCTTGCTGCCAAACCAGGGCCGGGTTGGCTGTGCATGGGACGGAAGGCAGGAGGAGGAGGGATAACGATGAGCGAACAGTACGAATTGCGGCAGCATGTGCTTGCGCTGCTGACGGGCGGGCATGCGCACGCGACGTTTGATGCGGCAGTCAAGGATCTGCCCGCTGCGCTGCGCGGAAAGAGGCCCCGGGGTGCAGAACACTCGCCGTGGGAGGTGCTGGAGCACATGCGGATTGCGCAGTGGGACATTCTGGAGTTTTCGCGGAATCCGCAGCATGTGTCGCCGGAGTGGCCCGAGGGGTACTGGCCCGCGACGCGCGCGCCGAAGGATGAGAAGGCGTGGAATGCGAGCGTGCGGGCGTTTCGCAGGGACCTGAAGGCGATGTGCGACCTGGTGGCGGATGAGGCGACGGACCTGTATGTGCGGATTCCGCATGGGACCGGGCAGACGATTCTGCGAGAGGCGCTGCTGACGGCGGACCACAATGCGTATCATCTGGGCGAGCTGGTGCTGCTGCGGCGGCTGCTGGGTGCGTGGGGATAACTGCTAACAGGTGTGGCCGGCAGTGACGAGGCGTTCGCTGATGGCTTCGAGGATTTGTTCGTGGACTTCTTCGATGCCTAAATTGCCTTCAATGAGGATGACGCGGTTGGGTTCGCGGGCGGCGATTTCTCGGTACTTCTCCCAGACGCGCTGATAGAAGGCTTCCTGCTCCAGCTCGAAGCGGCTTTCGTCCTGGCCGGTCTGTTGCGTCTGGCGCTGGTTGCGGCTGCGGGCGCGGGCGAGGCTGGCGTCGAGCGAGGGTAGCAGCAACAGGGTGATGTCCGGCTGCAGGTTGCCGCAGATGAGGCGGTGGAGGTCCAGCACGGCCTGGGAGCCGAGTTGGCGGCCGCCGCCCTGGTAGGCCTCAGTGGAATCCGTGAAACGGTCGCAGAGGACGATGCGGCCGGCGACGAGGGCGGGCTCGATGACCTCGGCGATGGCCTGAGCGCGGTCGGCAAACATGAGCGCCATTTCGGTCATGGGCGCGAGGGCGGTGGAGCGGGAGTCGAGGAGCAGGGCGCGGATGCGGTCGCCGGTGGCGGTTCCTCCAGGCTGGCGGGTGACGACGGGGTCGAGGCCGCGCTTCTGCATCCAGGCGGCCAATCGCTTGATTTGCGTGGTCTTGCCGGATCCGTCGAGACCTTCGAGGGTGATGAATAGACCGCGCGGCATGGCGTGAGTCTATCACTGAAGACGGTTGCGCATGGGTTGTGGTACAAACGTGTATTCCCCAGAGAGGTCAGAGTTTTTAAGGGCGGTACCGCGAGCGGGTAGGGTCACTCCTTGTGCTACCCCGGACGATAGTCATCTGTCGCCGGGAACACGGACGGGAGGATAATCCTGAGAACGCTGCTGGTTCCGTCGTGGAGATTTCGTGTGTAAATGCGAAGGGACGCAGGCAACTGCGCTCCGCTGGAGATGAAAGCGTGAACCTCTCTGCGATGAAACGATTTGCTCTGTGCGGCGGCCTTGTGGCCGGTCTGCTTGCGGCCAAGCCATTACTTGGCCAGAACCTGACGCTGGAGGGACAGACGGGCGGGTTTATCACGCCGACGGCGTATGTGGTGTACACGGAGCCGGGGACGGTTTTCTCGCATCCGGCGCTGGGGTACCACTTTGTGAATGCATCGAAGGTGATCGGCAACGTGCACACCTTCAGCATTGCGGAGGGGTTTGCCAACCGCGCCGAGGTGGGCTATACGCGGAGCGTTCACACGATGGGCGACAGCCCGGCGTTCAGCGAACTGTGGCACTACGCGGGGATGAACATCTTCAGCGGAAAAGTGGTGGCGCTGAAGGAAGGCACGGGCGGCGAGTGGATGCCGGGCGTAGGCGTGGGCTTTGTGGTGCGAACGCAGGACCGTTTTGTGAGCGGGGCTCTGAATCAGGCGCTGACCGGGCAACTCAAGTCCTATACGAACGGCGATGTGTATGTGGCGGTGACGAAGACGTATCTGAAACCGCCGGTGCCGTTCCTGCTGAACCTGGGTTGGAAAGCGACGAACGCGTCGATTTATGGGCTGGGCGGGCAGGCCACGCGGTTTGGCGGGCGGCTGTTCGGCGGGCTGGGGATACCGCTGCCGGGGCCGTTCCACACGGCGATTGTGCCGGCGGCTGGATTTACGCAGGAGCCGCCGCAGGTAAAGAACCTGGGCGCGATTCTGGTGGGCGGGAAGGCGCATATCCCCACGACGCTGGACTATGCGGTGCGGGTGACGCAGAAGGACAATCCGCACTTTGCGTTTGATATCGGGGTGGGTCAGGTGGCGGGAACGATTGGGCAAACGGCCGTGCCGACGGGGTTGCCGGCGCCGGCACCGCCTTATGTGCTTGTGCCGGTGAATCTGGAAGCCAGGCACGTGCTGGGCGTGGGGTTGAGCCTGCGCTATTAACGTGCTGCGGGTCAGTGGGTTGCGCCGCGGGAATATCCGGCAAGGCAACGGGCGCGGTGAATTCTGCAACTTCTCGTTGCCGGCAGTGTCTCAATGGGGGTAGCAAGTTAATGCGGCGGATGAGGGCCGCATGACTGGAAGGATTCGCCGCTCCGAAAGGATCTCCTGCACGAGATGGCGTAATGCGGTGCAATGAGGGCCGCTGCAAGTTCACCATCATCCGGCGATGCGGTTGGAAGCAGTTTTTCAACGGCATGGCAGGGTGGATAGATTGAGGAGGTTTTCCCATGAGACGGCTACGGCAAGTACGTTGGCTCTTTCTGGCGCTTGTTCTTTCGCTTGTACCGGCATCGTCGTATGCCGGGGTGTTCATCAGCGTGGGTTTTGCTCCGCCGGTGCTGCCAGTCTATGTGCAGCCGCCGTGCCCGCAGCCGGGGCTGATGTGGGCGCCGGGCTACTGGGCGTATGGCGAAGACGGCTATTACTGGGTTCCGGGCGCGTGGGTGCCGGCTCCGTATATTGGAGCACTGTGGACGCCGCCATACTGGGGCTGGGATAACGGGCTGTATATGTTCCACCCCGGCTATTGGGGTCCGCAGGTGGGCTACTACGGCGGCGTGAACTACGGCTTCGGCTATCTGGGCGTGGGGTTCGTGGGCGGCATGTGGCGCGGGAACGATTTCTACTATAACCGGGCGGCGTGGCGCGTGGATGACCAGCGCATCCATGACTACTATGAGGACCGCCGGGATTGGGACAGGCACTGGGTGTCGCGGGATAGCCGCATTTCCTACAGCGGCGGACCGGGCGGCATCCGGCATGAACCGGACCAGCGGGAACGCATGGCGATGCGCGACGCGCACATCGAACGGACGTCGTTCCAGGAACAGCACCAGCGGGAGGCAATGAACAACCGGAATGCGTATGCGCGGTTTAACGGCGGACGTCCTGCGAATGTGGTTGCGAACCGGCCGCTGCAGGCTGAGTCGCACCCGGCGCCGCGGAGCTTCCGGCAGGGGCCGCAGAACTCGTATGGCGACCGGGCGGGAGCGCAGATGAATCAGGGCGCGCAGCCGAGGTCGATGCAGCAGCGCGGGCAGGGCTACCAGGATTGGCAGCGCGGCAATCAGGGAGTCCAGAACCAGCAGATGCAGCGTGGGAACCAGGCGTACCAGAACCGGCAGATGCAGCAGGCGAACCCCGGATACCAGCCGCGCTCGTACCAGCAGCAGGGGCAGGGATACCAGAATCGCCAGATGCAGCAGCCGCAGAATCGTCAGCAGCCGCAGTTTCAGCAGCAGAACAACCAGCGGTTCGAGAATCGGCAGATGCAGCAGCCGCAGTTTCAGCAGCAGAACAACCAGCGGTTCGAGAACCGGCAGTTGCAGCAGCCGCAGTATCGTCAGCAGCCGCAGTTTCAGCAGCAGAACAACCAGCGGTTCGAGAATCGGCAGATGCAGCAGAATCGGCAGCCGGCTCCGCAGCCCCGCCCGGCTCCTGGCGGCAGGGATGAGGGCAAGCCGGGGCAGAGGGGCCGATAACCCTGGCAGGCTGAACGCAGCTTGAGAAAAGCCCACGGTGCGCCGCGGGCTTTTCTGCGTTATGTGGCGGCGGGTTCCATTCCCATGATCTCGACTTCAAGGCCGCCGTATTCAGGGTGATCATTCTCGCGGATGCGATAGGCGATGTCGATGCGGCTGCCCTCGCGCAGTTCCAGTTCGGCGGCGCGGAATGCCATGCCCCAACCGATGGCGCGGAGGATGCCGCAGGCGCCATTGGCCGAGTCCTGCGTGAGTTCGAGGCGGATGTGGCGGTCTTTCATGAGACGGAGCGGGGTGAGCATGCGGGCATTGCGGGCGACGAAGATGGGTTCGGGATTGCTGTGGCCGAGGGGCTCAAGCTTGCGCAGCCAGCCGGCGAGGACGGGCGTGATGCGATCGAGGGGCAGCTCGGCGTGGATGCGGAGCAGGCGCTCGGGCTCGCGCGCGGCGAGGCGCTCAGCGGCGTAGAGGCCGAGGCGGCGCTTGAGTTCCGGCAGCGCGGCGGCGGGCAGGGCAAAGCCCACGGCGAATGCGTGTCCGCCGAAGCGCGTGAAGAGATCGGCGCAGCTTTCGATGGCATCGAGCAGGGGAAAGCCGTCGACGGAGCGGCCGGAGCCGTGCGCCACGCCGTCCTCGATGCTGATGACGAGGGCGGGCTTGGCGGTGCGCTCGACGACGCGCGAGGCGAGGATGCCGATGACGCCGCGATGCCAGCCGTCGCCATCGACGACGAGGAGGCGGGCTGCGGCGAGTTCTTCGTCTGTGGCGAGGCGGCTTTCGATGGCCGTGAGCGCGGCTGCTTCCGTGTCGCGGCGCTCGCGGTTGAGGCGTTCGAGCTTGGCGGCCAGATCCTGCGCGCGGGCGGTGTCGCGGGTGGTGAAGAGCTCGATGACGTCTGAGGCGACGTCCATGCGCCCGGCGGCGTTGATGCGCGGAGCAAGACGGAAGGCCACGTCGAAGCCGGTGAGCTGGCGTGCCGCAGGGTCGAGAGCGGCCGCGGCAAACAAGGCGCGCAGGCCTGCTCCGACGGGCTTGCGCAGCTCGCGGAGGCCGAGAGCTGCGATGACGCGATTCTCGCCCTGGAGCGGTACGGCGTCAGCGATGGTGGCGATGGCCGCCATTTTAAGGAAGCTGGGCAGGGTTTTATCGCGGGTGCGGGCGGGGTCGCGTCGCCCGAGAACGGCCTGCGCCAGCTTGAGCGCGATGGCCGCTCCGCAGAGGGATTTCTCAGGGTATTTGCATCCGGGCTGGTTGGGATTGAGAATCGCGAGCGCGTCGGGCAGGGCGTCGTGCGCGCCGGCGAGATGGTGGTCGGTGATGATGAGGTCGAGGCCGAGGCCGCGTGCGGTGTCGGCCTCGGCAAAGGCGCGCATGCCGGTGTCGACGGTGATGACGAGGCGGACGCCTTCGGCATGAGCGGACTGGAGCACGCTGGACTGCAGGCCGTAGCCCTCGCGGAGGCGATGGGGCACATGGAAGCAAACGATGCCGCCAAGCATTTCGATGGCGGTTTTGAGGAGCACGACGGCAGTGGTGCCGTCCACGTCGTAGTCACCGTAGAGCAGGATGGGCTCGCGGGCGGCGATGGCGCGCTCCAGGCGCTCGACGGCGGCGGCCATGCCAAGCATGAGAAAGGGATCGTGGAGTTGGGACGCGTCGGGGTTGAGAAAGGCGAAGGCCTGCTGCGGCTGGGTGATGCCGCGGGCGATGAGCAGCTCGGCGAGGACCTGCGGCAGATGCGCGGCCTTGGCAAGGGCGGCTGCCTCGTCCGGGTGCGGATCGGCGATGATCCATCGCTGACGCGGGCCACCGCGCGAAGGAGCGGGGCCGTTCTGCACCGGGCCTGCGGCGGTCACCTGATTCAGTTGTCCTCTTCGTCGCCGGAGCTGTGCGAGTCGTCAATGACGATGTCGTGAAAGCTTTCGATGTCTTCCAGCAGGGACTGGAAGCGCTCATACCACTCAGTTGTGGTTTCGTGGAGGAAGGCCATGCCCTGATAGATGAAGCCAAGCTGGATGTAGCCGACCATGCCGGCATACTTGCGCAGCCACTGCGCCTCGACCAGTTCGGTGGCCTC